>CAJLBR010000080.1 GCA_905204915.1 uncultured Clostridium sp. | reverse complement strand
GAATTGATATAGGTTCAATATCAACAAAAGGCGTTATTATAGATGAAGATGAAAATATAGTAGCAAGTAAATATTTATGGACTGAAGGTGGGCCGATAGAGGCAAGTAAAATGGTAGTAAAATCTATGGTGGATGAATGTAAAAATAAAGGAGTAGACTTAGAGATATATGGAATTGGCACTACTGGATCTGCCAGAAATTTAATAGGTAAAATTTTAGGTGCAAGTGTTATAAAAAATGAAATAACAGCTCATGGTATAGGTACTCTTTCTAGGTATAAAGATGCACGTACAATATTAGAAATAGGTGGTCAAGATTCAAAACTTATAATTATAAAAGATGGTGTAATAGTAGACTATGCAATGAATACTTTATGTGCAGCTGGAACAGGAGCTTTCTTATCATCTCAGGCCAAGAGATTAGGATTAGAAATAGAAGAATTAGGACAATTAGCACTACAATCTAAAAATCCTTCTAAAATAGCTGCAAGATGTACTGTTTTTGCTGAATCAGATTTAGTACATAAAGCGCAAATTGGACATAGTAAAGAAGATATTGTAGCTGGTATTTGTAATGCAGTTGCTACTAACTTTTTAAATAACTTAGGAAAAGGAAAGAAAATTGAAGATAAAGTCATATTTCAAGGTGGAGTAAGTAAAAATGTAGGAGTAGTTAGAGCTTTTGAAAAAGCCTTAAATAAAAAGGTGTATGTTGACGAAAATTCACATTTAATGGGTGCTTTAGGAATTGCCATAATTGCTAAGAAAAATTCAAGTAGTAATTATAAAACTGATTTTGATTATAACATTGATAGATACAAATTTAAAACTATTGGAGCAGAATGTAGAAAATGCAGCAATAATTGTGAACTGGTATACATTTACAAAGATAATGAATTAATTGATATAATAGGTGGACGTTGTCCAAATGGTCAAATTATAAGAAAAAATGTCGTTTAATGTTGAAATAATAAAATGCTTATGATATAATTTTAATCGCAGTCGTTACAATGTTTTTTGTTTTAATAAGCAAAAGGAGGTAAGTTTTTTCATTCGTTATTCAAAAATAGGAGGGAAAAATATGGTTAATACAAAAGTTATAAAAACAAAGAAGAAAAAAGTTAAGAATGTTCCGAGTATTCCGGAGGAAGAACATTTTGCTGCAAAGTATGAAGCATTTGACTATACACTTGAAAACATGTACGCTGCTTTGTATATCAGTGATAGATTCAATGTACCGTGTCCAGAAAACTTTGTCAACATAGTTGAAAGATACGAAGCAGGTGAAGATCTTGCAATTGAAAGACTCGAAGATTTTGCTAAACTTTACTTCAATAAGGAAATGGGAGTAAAGTTTGAGGGAGAACAGCTCGAAACAGAAATTTTATATTTCATCAGGTTCATAAGAGAAATCGTATAAATAGGTAAAACAACAGTTAAAAAGCTAAAGAGTATTGTACTTTTTAGCTTTTTTCTTGTATTTTTATTTGTTTTAGTATATAATGACTCTGGTGATATTAATGAGAATACTAGCAGTAGGAGACATAGTTGGAAAATCTGGAGTTTGTAAATTAGAAGAAAGACTACCCGATATAATAAAAAAGGAAAATATAGATTTTGTAATCGTAAATGGCGAAAATTCTGCAAATGGAAAGGGCCTTAGAATAAAAGAATATGATAAGATTTTAGCGTGTGGGGCTGACGCAATCACAATGGGAAATCATATATATTATAGAAAAGAGATGGCATCTCAATATATAAATTGTGATAGACTATTAATACCAGCTAATATAACAAATTTAACTGGTCATGGAAGTATCTTAGTAGAAAAAAATAATCATAAATTCGGAGTTATAAATTTAATTGGAAAAGTTGGAATTAATGAAATAGCTCCAGATGCATCTAGAAATCCATTTGAAGTTGCAAAAGAAGA
>CAJLBR010000079.1 GCA_905204915.1 uncultured Clostridium sp. | reverse complement strand
ATTAGAGGTGGTTTCTGGTTGTCTTATTAGTAGGTGTACCGAATGTTTAAGATGGATTGTTAAATGCAAATCAAAAAGGGACTATAAAAAAATTATTACGTCAAATGCGGTGTTGTATCAATATAAATTAAATTCTAAACTTATAATAAGTATTTATTTACTTAATTTTATAGTTATTTTTGTATTAGGAGGAGTTATTTTATCTAATTTATCAGATGAAATTGAAAGTAATTATCAAGAACGATACCCATATGAATTTGTTGTTTATGGTAAAGGTACTAATTTTTTGAAGGAATCATATCCATTTTTTCAAGGAAAAACAGAAGAAGGAAAAAGTATTGCAATATTTTCATTATCATCTTATGAAGATATGGTTAAAAAAAAGGAAACGTTATCCAACGAGGAAGTAATTTATATTTCACAAAATAATTCTGAGGATTTTAAACCATTAGAAGGGAAAAAAGAAATAAAGATATATTTCAATTCTGAGGAAGCAGATTATAAAGTAAAGGATAGTAGATGGGAAATTATTTTTGGAGAAAATGTTTCATCAAAACTAGAAAATATTTTAGTTGTCAGTGATTATGAATTTAAAATTAATGCTATTGATAAATGGAGTCTTTGGTATGGGGATAGAAATAACATCAAAATAAAAAAAGGAGTATATGTTTGGAAACGTACAGAAGCGATAGAAATCGAACAGAAAAATGATCAATATGTGTTAATTTTAGTATGTATCATAGGTATATTTTTAATATTAGAAGGACAAGGAATTATTTTAATAAAACAAGTAGTAAATCATTCTTCTATAACAAACAAGTATAAGTTATTTTTTTCATTGGGAATGTCTCAAAAAGATAGAAAAAAGTATTTTTTTCATGAAATTAAAAATATAGCATTTTATCCAACGATATTAGGGTGCGTTAGGGGGATTTTAGTCTTAGGAATAATATATTTTTATCAGGAAGGTGAGTTTAGTAAGATTTTCATTTATTATTTGGCAGTATGCGTGTTAATATTGTTAATTCAATATGGAAGTTATTATTGTATTGCAATGCTAATGGCAAAGCTATATAAAATTGATTCAGAACCACAATAAAGGGAAGGAAAGGACATGGAATTATATACACTTAATGAGGTAAGTAAATATTATGAAAGATGGAATATAAGAACACGTGAAAAAAATATAAATTATGTAATAAAAAACTTGAATTTAACAATAAAAGATAATGAATTTATTGTTGTTGTAGGAAAGTCTGGAATAGGAAAAACTACATTATTAAAAATGTTAGGTGGAATTGAGAAACCATCTGCCGGATCTATTTTTTATACCAATAAGGAATTATATCAGTGTAAAGAATCCGAAATGGAGGGGTATCGTAGAAAAGAAATAGGTTTTATATTTCAGGATTATAGATTACTAGATGAGATGACCGTAAGGGAAAATATATTAGTGCCACAAATTCTTGATGGAGCAAGAAGTACGATTGCTGAAAGAAAAATGAAAAAACTTACAAAAGTACTTGGGATTAGTGAAAAAAAAGATTATTATCCTTATGAGTTGTCTGGTGGAGAAAAGCAACGCGTTGCAATTTGTAGAGCGTTAATAAATGAGCCTAAAGTAATATTAGCTGATGAACCAACGGGAAATCTAGATACTTTTAATACAGAATTGATTTTAGAAATTTTACTTAGAATAAAAATAGAGTTAAAAAAAACAATCATTTTAGTAACTCATGATAAAGGAATTTGTAAATTTGCTGATAGAATTATTGAAATGAAAAATGGAAAACTTCAAGAGCAAAACATAAAATAGTTTTTAGAGACTATGAAGAAAAGTCTGTAAATATGATTCTTCTATGATAATAATTGAGCTGGAAGTATTAAATTGGAGCTTCCAGCTCTTGTTTTATATATACGACATGATTTCGGGCATGTCAAGAGCGGACGTCAAAAACGTCCTTCTCATCATGCGTATAGATTCTGCTATTCCGGGAGTCTTCCCTCGTACATAATGCTGAGTTCACCGTAGACCCGTCCCCAGTTTC
>CAJLBR010000078.1 GCA_905204915.1 uncultured Clostridium sp. | reverse complement strand
TGATGATCAAATTGAAGGAAGAAATGCAGTTTTAGAGCTATTAGAAAGTGATAAAGACATAAACAAAATATATATTACTAAAGGAGAATTAAAAGGTTCAATAAATAAAATAATTGCAATAGCGAACGAAAAAAAGGTTATAATAGTTCAAAAAGACAAAAAGCAAATGGATATGATGGCACAATCAGAAAATTATCAAGGCGTAATTGCAGTAGTTCCGCCATACGAGTATTCTGAAGTTGAGGATATTTTAGAACTTGCCAAAGAAAGAAATGAAGATCCATTTATACTAATTTTAGATGGAATAGAAGATACTCATAATTTAGGTGCAATAATAAGAACAGCTGAAACTGCAGGAGTTCACGGAATAATAATACCAAAAAGAAGAGCGGCACAAGTAAATAGTACAGTAAGCAAGGTGGCTTCTGGAGCACTTGAATATATGAAAATTGCTAGAGTAAACAATATAACAGATACAATATCAAAATTAAAAGATAAAGGTGTTTGGATTTGCGGAACAGCAATAGATGCAGATAAATTTTATTATGACCAAAACTTAACAGGACCACTTGCAATAGTTATAGGAAACGAGGGAAAAGGAATAAGTGACTTAGTAAAAAGAAATTGCGATTTTCTTGTAAAGATACCTATGAAAGGAAAAGTAACATCTTTAAATGCTTCTGTTTCAACAGGAATAATAGTATATGAAGCAGTAAAGCAAAGAAATTAAGGAGGAAATAAGGAGGAAATATAAATGCAAGATAATAAAATAAAGATAATAATAATAATTTTAATTGTTCTTATATTTCTTGTAGGAATTGGTGGAACGGTTTTATATTTTACAACAGATATGCTAAAATCAAGTAAAATACTATTTCAAAAATATATTGCACAAGATATGCAAAATATTGTAGATGTATTTGAAGTATCAAAAGAGGAGCAAAATATAGATTTATTAAGAAAAAGTGATTATAAAGAAGCAACAAATGCAACATTAAAATATCTTGAAAAAGAAAATGATGAGCAAGAAGTATATACAATAAAAGAAGAAGGAATAAACAAAGCCCAAGAAAACTCATCATATAGAAACATATCTATGTCATATGGAGATAATGTATTAATGTCAGTTGATTTATTAAGCCAAAACAATACATATGGTTTTAGATTAGCAAACTTAGTACAACAATTTGTTAGTGTTCAAAATGCTACAGTTCCATATTTTGTTTCAAGTATGGGATTAGATGGAAGCATTTTTCAGGAAACTTTAAAAGGAGTTGATGTTGCAGGTCTTTTAGATTTTTCAGATGAAGAAGTAGAGCAATTAACAAACACATATATGAGTGTAGTTTTAAAAGATTTAGATAAAGCACATTATTCATCAAAAAGAAATTCAATTATAACTCTAAATAACAAAGAAAGTGTAACTACAAATGCATATACATTAACAATAACCAAAAATGAATTAGACAAATTATATAAAAAATTGTTAAATCAAGCTATAAATGATAATATAATTTTAGCTAAATTAGATAGTATTGATTCAAAAATAAAGGAAGCAGGATTTAATGAAGCAGAAGGAAAGAGTTTGAAAGAGCAGTATATTAGCAATTTAAAGGAAATTGTAGATGGATTAGAATATCAAGGGGAAGATTCTAGAAAAATAAGTGTTACAGTGTATGAGCAAAAAGGTAGAACTGTTAGAACTTTAATAAAAACAGAAAATGCTGAATATGAAATAGATTTAGATAGTTCAAATGGTAAAAAACTTAGTCTAAAAACAACTGAAATAACAGGAGAAGAGAAGAAAATAAAACTTTATACTTTGGGTAAAACAGATAATGAACAAGGCAGAAACAGAGAGTTTTCATATAGTGATGAAAATCAAAATTTAGAGGTTGCCTTAAATACTGTTCAAACAGATTCAGAAATTGCAGTAGACACAAATGTAAATTACAAAAGTACAGATATTACAAGCATTGACTTTACCTCAAAGACACAAATAGAATTATCAGCAAATGAAGCAATACCAGTCAATTTTGATGAAACTAATAATATATTATTAAATAATTATGAAGGAGATAG
>CAJLBR010000077.1 GCA_905204915.1 uncultured Clostridium sp. | reverse complement strand
TAAAAATATTCAATACTTTTAATGTTTTTTAAGTTTTATATTTTTTGGATATTACTAAAAAAGAGCAAGCTTTATTGCTTACCCTTTCTATTTATTTGCTTAATTCTTATTTTCCAACTATGTTTACAGCTGAACCGTTTAAATCTTTTATGTATCCTGTAATTTTAAGTCCGCCTAAGCGATAATATTTTCCTTTTTCTAAATTATAAGTTGATTTACTTGAAATTGTTGAAACATTTGTATACGTTCCATCTAAGGAATCAGATACTGCTAAAGATCCTGCGTCAGCTGATTTAATGCTTAAAACACAATTAGAATCTGCTTTGAAAAATACATTTCCGCCACTTACAGTAGAAATCCTATTTCCAATATAGCTACTACTTCCTTTTAAATCTTCAATACTTACCTTTGTTAGATTATTTTCCATGAAGTAATTAGTATTTATTGTTACAGAATTCCCACTAAATTTGTAATATCCTACTTTATTTGCTGTGTAAGTCGAATCACTACTAATATTGCCAAGACTAGCATAACTTCCATCTACTGTTGATGAATAACTTAATGCTATACTACCAGATGCTATATTGAATTTAGCACCTATATCTTTAACGTAAACTATTGTATTTTCTCCCTTTACAGTAATTATACTATGTCCATCATCACCTATAATATTAGATGTATAATCACCCATTTGTCTTACTAATGAAACATATTTTTTTGCAAATCTTGCTTCAATAGTAACATCTCCATTTGGCATAGTAAAGCTTAAAGTATTAAAAGTTGATATAAGTTTATTATTTACATACCAACCAGCAAACTTATATCCTGTATTAGGTGTTACGCTAACTTTGCACTCTTGTCCGGTTTTTACCACTCTAGAACTATCAGATACTGTTCCTCCTTCTCCAACTTTATATGTTAAAGAAAATCCATTAACTGTAGCACTTCTTTTTAAATAGATATTATATGTTAAATATACATCTAAAAGATCTGTTTTTTTATCTCCATTTAAATCTGTTTTTACTAGTAGACTTTCATCTATAGAAGTATTTTCTGTGTTCTTCAAATAAGTATTATAAACTAAGAAAACATCTACTAAATCAACTTTTCCATCATTATTTATATCGCCTTTATTACTAAATCCTTTTGGAATATCTGACACTGTTACATTTACACTTTTAGATATATCTGATCCATCTGTTGTTGTACATGTTATTATTGCACTACCATTTGATACTGCTCTTACTACTCCGTTTTGATCAACTACTGCAACATTCTCATCAGAGCTTGTCCACCCTAATGTCTTTTTTACAGCATTGTCTGGTAACACTGTTGCATTTATTTTTTGAGTATTCGTAAAAATAAACTCTAATTTTTCTTTATCTAAACTAATTGATGTAACTAAAGGAATGTCAACGTCAACATTTTCACTTAATATAACCTTAGTACTATTTCCCATAGAAACAATTGCATTTACCTTAGTTTTACCATAACGTTTTGCTATAATCCTTCCATCTGCTTCAACACTTGCAATATTTTCATTATCTGAAGTATAAGTTATTCCTTTAACTAAATCTTCAATAAAATCATAATCGTAATCTGCCAATTTAATATATTTAGAATTTGAAAAATCAGTGATTTTTATACTTGTGTTTACCAACTTTAATTCATATGGAACTAATCTTGATACATCATAATTATTATCTGCTGTGAAGCCAGTTGTTGCTTTTCTATAATATATTGGACAAACTATTGTAGAACTATATCTTTTAAAGCAATCTATTCCCACTTCTGGAGAATCTGCATAAAATACTACTCTTTTTATTTTGTTACAGTTAAAAAATGCCATTTCACCTATACTTGTTACACTATCAGGGATTACTAATTTTCCATTAAAGCCTTTGCAGGCATCAAATGCCCTTTCACCTATACTTGTTACACTATCTGGTATTATTAAGTCACCTGTGAATCCGCTACAACTACGAAATGTCCAATCACCTATACTTGTTACACTATTCGGTATTACTAAGTTTCCTGTAAAGCCGCTACATCTACTGAATGCATAATCACCTATACTTGTCACACTATCAGGTATTACTAAGCTTCCTGTAAATCCGCTACATCCACTAAATGCATAATCGCTTATACTTGTTACACTATTTGGTATTACTAAGTTTCCTGTAAAACCGCTACAATCCCTAAAAGCCGTATCACCTATACTTGTTACACTATTTGGTATTACTAAGTTTCCTGTAAAACCGCTACAATCC
>CAJLBR010000076.1 GCA_905204915.1 uncultured Clostridium sp. | reverse complement strand
ATAATTGTTCTGCAGAAACACAAATCCAACGTCTCATATCAATATTATCTAACATCTCTTGTTTAATTTTTTCTACATCAGCATTGTCTTTAACCTTAACAATAGCAACTGAATAAGCTTGTGATGTTATCAATGGTTCTGATACAACAATTGATTCGATTCCATCATTTGTTTTTAATCCGGTATAACTAGTAACTTCATCAATATTCTTTATATCTACTTTCAAAGTTTCAAGTTCGGGTAAAACATTTTTGTTATTTTTATTTATAGTATTAATAATGTCATTAACGTCTATTGGTGTCTCAACATTACCTTTGTTACCATTACCTTTGTTACCATTACCTTTGTTACCACTACCTGATACTAGTATGAATATTATAAATGAGATAACTGCTAATAATATCAACCCTATTATAAAAATATTTTGTTTTTTCATTTCTTTTTCCTCCTATTATTTAAATTCTATCATGCATTTACTGGAATCTGTAGAAAAATTATTACTTTTTACAGAAATTAAATTTTAATTATTTAAAAAGTAAACCATTTCTAATTTACTTTTATAAATTATAAATATTTATTGCTATTTTGTGTCAATCAACAATTCTTTTGGACTTTTCTTTAAATTTCTTAACGAAGATATTAGTAAAGAAATTATAAGAGCTATTGACATAAATAAAACCACATATATCATTAATTTTGGAGATATATTAATTTCTAAACTTGTTAGTGTTTTATTAAATCCATCTACTTCAGCTCCACCTCCAAGTTGGCTAGATGCTGACTGTTTAGCAATTTGTTTTGCTATAGTACCAGTGACTTTACTTAATATGTTATTTCCAATCATACTTGCTGTATAAACAGCTAGAAAGTATGATCCTATAAATGCCGGAATTGATACAAATACTAGTTCAATAACAAATTGTCCGAATATTTTGGCTTTTGAAATTCCTAATGAAAGTAAAATTGCAATTTCTTTTTTTCTAGCATTCATCCATAAAAATAATAGTAATGAAACTGTAACACATGCAAATAATAATGATCCTGCAAATAATTTATCAGCTATTTTATATATACCTGATATAGACTGTTGTAGTGCTGGGTAATTATTTGAACTTTTAATCAAATTATATTGATTCCAATCTATATCGAGTTTTTCAATATTTTTAATAACCTTATCTAAATTTTTATCACCTTTTACAAAAAATGTTGCATCTTGATATACTGCAGTATCCTCTGTATTTCCATATACTTTTGCAGCCGTATCTAAATCAGTTATCAAAGTATTTTCGTAAAGTTCTTGGGCTGCAGTAACACCACCTTCATTATGACCATCAAAAAGGCCTTTTATTTCAACTTCTACTATTTCATTTGCTCCTTTTTCATTATCGGCATCAAATAAATTAGATTTTATTTTTATTTTATCTCCAATTTTTAAATTGTTTTTTTCTGCTAAATCTTTATGCATTAAAATCTTGTTTTTATCATTTTCATTTAAGTGTTCCCCACTAGATAATTTGTAAGCTCCTGAGATAAACTTATTTTCTTTTGATGAATCATTAACTCCCGTTAACATAACAGTTCTTTTAAAGTTTTTTGCTCTTTCCGGTGATTGTCCTGAAAGTGTTTTTTGAGTTTCTATTATATCATTATCTACTAAATCGGCAACACTATTAATTCTTTTTACATATGAATCAATGTCTTTGGATTCAGCAATTTTTTTAATATCTTGTCCTTTTATATTGCCACCACCTCTTGGTGTTCCAAAATTAACTCTTCGGTTTATTTCCATAGAGAAACTATTTGTTATATTTCCAAAAGTTTCTTTTGAAGCTCTGTTGGTAGCATCTTTAATTGATAAACTAATAAGACAAAGCGTTGACATAGCTGTTATAACTAACAATATAATTATTGATTTTAGGCTTTTTCTAGTTACATACGCAAATGCATTTTTTATCATTATTGTACCTCCTAATTATTTATTTTCTTAAGTTTTCTATCTCTTAATTCTAAAATAATGTCAGCAGAATTTGCTACTTCTTTACTATGTGTTACTACGATTACACACTTATTTCTTTCTTTAGCTAACTTTTTAAGTATTTCAATTATTTCGCCAGCAGTATCAACATCAAGATTTCCAGTAGGTTCATCTGCTAAAATTATTGGGGCTTCTGAAACTAATGCTCTTGCAATCGCCACTCTTTGTTGTTGTCCTCCTGATAACTTCATTACATTTCTATTTATTTGACTTTTATCAAGCCCTAATTCAAATAAGATTGTTTCAGATGCATTTTTATTTACTAATCTAACATTTTCTATTGGTGTTAAATAATCAATTAAATTA
>CAJLBR010000075.1 GCA_905204915.1 uncultured Clostridium sp. | reverse complement strand
GATGATTCAGCAGGAAATCCAATTTGTATGAAAATAGGTGGAGAGGATAAGGAAAGCATATTCTTCTGCAATCATGAGTTGGAGAATACTAACAATGGCTATTTTCTAATGAGTAAAGTTGCAGATTCGTTTGATGAGTTTATAAAGAAGTTATACATAATAGAGTAAAGAAAAATAAAGATGCAAGGAGGGTTTGAAGTGAAAGTATTAGAGTGTTATCAGCCAAGAGGAATAGCAAAATTAGCTTTTTTTGTTTTGTGCTTGGGAATGATTCCTTTCTGTGGGCATTTAGTAATGAAAGATGAAGAAACAAGTGGGTATATAGTGTATGCGCTTTTTTTTATAATACCTATTTTGTTGGGGATACTTGCAATATTTGTATATAGGATATCAGTGATAGATAATTATATTATTATAAGAAAATGGTATGGCAGACGTGTAAAAGTTAAAATTGATGATATCACCAAAGTTGTATTTGCCACTTTAAGTGGAAAGCCTGTGGATGCTACTCGAATTCACATATATAAAGGTAAAAAGAAGGTGTTATCTCTAGATCCTGTAATGGAAAATTATGATAAAATGAAAAATTATCTATTAGACCATATCGGTGAAGAAAAAATAGAGATAATTACTTAAACATAATGGAAAGGGGAAACCTATGGAGGTTTGTACAAAATTATTAGATGTAAAAAATCTAAATAAAGTTCAGCTAAAAATATTAAAAACTATAGGAATATGGTTTGTTACATTTATCATTTCGTTGGCATTACTGGTTAACCTTAACAAAAATGAGCATATTGAAATTTTAGTTGATTTATTATTTTTAGTTGATTTATTATTTTTCATACCAGTTATGATTCATGTGATATTTATATCGCGTAAAGCCAAGAAAAATGAATGGGTTAGCAAAAAACTTGAAATAGAAGCTTATGAAAACAAACTTTATTTAAATAAAAGAAGTATATTTGTTAATTTGGATAAAACAAATAATAAAATTTACATAGATAATATTTATGATGATTATATGAATTCATATGATACAACCTTTTGCGGATATATAGATGAAAAAGATTCGGAAAAATTTTTAAATTTTTTAAAAGAAAATAATATCGCAATTGGCGTTATTAATGCTGAATTATTAATATATAGATACAAAAATTTGTCAGTACCGGTGAAATATAATAATTTGTCAAGAATACTTAAAAATAGACCTGAACAGCTTGTCAGCCAAGGGGATTGTTTCTTATGGGATTGTTTGGAAGATTCCTTTAAGGTTATGCCTTGGAACTCTGGAGAATTAAAGATAAAGGAATTAATATATTACAAATATAAGAAACTGACATCTGAGGATTTGAGTTTAGATTCAAAGGTGCATATAGAAAAGGCGATGCATTATGGCTTATATTTCGGAAATGTTAATGGAGAATTTTGGATAAAGTATGGAATTCCACAAATAATAAAAAACTATAGAATTTGTAATAGAAAATTAGAGTTTGCTATGCTGTCTCCGTTTATTTTGATATTAATTATATTTGGTGTACTAGTTGGTCTTGGAGTTATTACATAGAGGGCACACATATGAAGATTTAACAGATTTATATCTAAGACTATGATTAGATTATATAAAGCAGAAAAGTAGAAAGAGGAGAAAGGAAATATGCAACAAAAAAATATATTTTTCAAATTCTTCATAAAGAAATAAAACTTGCGTCTAAAGTGTTAGCTTTTGCAGATAGTACAAATGAAAACATATAAGTATTTCAGAATTGTTAGACTATATTAATAAATTAGAAAATGAAGGTAAAATTTAATGAAAAATACAAGTTGTTTTGTTAGAAAGTGTTGGAAATATAAAGTTTGGAATGACAAAGCAAGAAGTAAGAG
This sequence comes from uncultured Clostridium sp., assembly GCA_905204915.1. Lineage (GTDB taxonomy): Bacteria > Bacillota > Clostridia > TANB77 > CAG-465 > CAG-465. Next base: position 856 of record CAJLBR010000075.1, on the reverse strand, counting down.
AAAAATATGCAGTTAAGGGAGAGTTTATTAAAAATGATTGTTCTAATAACTTGACTGACGATTTAGGATTTTGTCATGTATATTATAATGATGAAGGAAAATGCGAAGCCGTAGAGATATTTAATGATGTGGAAGTATATATTGGAGAGAAATTATTATTCCCAACAACATATGCTGTGGCAAAAAATGTTGAAAAATCACTTAAACAGGACGACGAAGGAATGATTAGTGTTGATATGTCAATAGGTATTTACGCACCAGATGGGGAGATGGAAAGCATTTTATTTGGAGAAAAAGGATATTACGAATAGAGAAAAATATTGTAATTCGAGGAACTTGATATGAAATTATTTGATGAAGGGATAAAAATTACAAAAGAAGATATTTTGGAATTTGAAGAAAAATTGAATACGAAATTCCCAGAGGCATATGTTGATTTTTTGTTAGAGAGCAATGGAGGAACTCCGGAAGAAGATTTGGCTTTTGACTTTATAGATATTGCGTCTAATAAAAAAAATAGTACAGATATTAGAGAATTTTATATATTTTATCCAGAAGGAGAATCATCGTATGATGATATTATAAAGGTAAATTATATAATGAAATCTGAAGGATTGGTACCAGAAGAATGCCTTGTATTTGCCGATGATTCAGCGGGGAATCCAATTTGTATGAAAACAGGTGGAGAGAATCAGGAAAGTATATTCTTCTGTGATCATGAGTTAGAGAATACTAATGATGGTTATTTACTAATGAGTAAAGTTGCAGATTCGTTTGATGAGTTTATAGAGAAGCTATACATAATAGAGTAAAGAAAAATAAAAATACGAGGAGGGCTTGAAGTGAAAGCATTAGA
>CAJLBR010000074.1 GCA_905204915.1 uncultured Clostridium sp. | reverse complement strand
ACATTTGCCGGATTATTCTATGCTATAGAAGCTTTATAAAATTTATAGAAGGGTCTCTGATTTTTATGCAAAATTTTTGGACTGAATTTATTAGCTTTATATATAGATTAGTTAATATGTTAGAACTTGATAGTGCATATCGCTACATAGTATTAGTATTTGATGTAGCGATTGTTGCTATTATATTTTATTATATTTATAAGTTTATAAAAGAAACAAGAGCAAAGCAGATAATTAAGGGTATTCTAATATTAGTTGCTTTGTTACTTGTATCTAAGATATTTAACATGGTGATATTAAAATTTATACTTACTAATTTTATGACTTACGGTGTACTTTTAATAATTGTAATCTTTCAACCTGAAATTAGAAATGGATTTGAAAGAATTGGTAGAAGTAAAATATCAGACGTATTTGAAACAGATAGTGATAATATGCTTATAAAGCATTCAATTGCGGAAATTGTAAAAGCAGTTGAAATAATGTCTTTAAAACAAATAGGGGCTCTTATTGTTATAGAAAGAGAAACTAAATTATCTGAAGTATTAAAAGAAGGAGTAGCGCTAAATTCTAAGATATCATCAGAGCTTATTCAAAATATATTTACACCTAGAACACCACTACATGATGGGGCTGTAGTAATTGAAAAAAATCAAATATTAGCAGCAAAATGTATATTGCCACTTGCTTCTGAATCTGCAGTTGAAAAGAGTCTTGGTACTAGACATAGGGCTTCTGTTGGAATAACAGAAATATCCGATGCACTAGTAATAGTAGTATCAGAAGAAACTGGTATTATATCTTTAGCTGAATCGGGAAAATTAACTAGAAATTTAACAGGTGATAAATTAAAAAGTATATTACTAAAAAAATTGGATAAATCTGCTGTTAAAAATACTAGATTAAGTATGCATAAATAAATATTAAAATCATATATTCATAATAATATTAACTTTTGTAAGGAGTGTTATTATGAATAAAATATATATTGATTTATATTCAAAGGAAGAAGAAAAAAATAGTATAGAAAGTAAAAGCAAATTTATTACTGCTTTAAAGAAAATAAAATATCAACTAAAAAATATGTTTTGTCACTATAAAGTTTTTAAATTCGAAGGTGACATGGGAATAAAAGTTGATGTAGATTTTTTAAATTCTGTATGTCTCTTAGAAAAAAGAAAATATTCTATGCAAGAAAAGAAATTGCTAAAAAGCTTATCTGTTTTTTTTAGTGAAGACAACGTTGTAAAAAAAGTAAAAGTTATTTTTTCAAAAGAACTTGATGAAAAAATTAATTGTACAAAATATATTACCAAACTTTTTGATAATGTTTCAAACTTAAATTTTGATGTAGTCACTGCTAAAAATGAAATTTTAGAACATGATATGAAACACATAGAGCGTTATGTAAAAGCTAAAAATCTAAAAAAAGATAAGATAAAAGTTTTGGTAATGTTTTCTTCTATAAGTGACTATAACAATGATAAGATGATAGAGTATATAAATAAGTACAAAGAAGTTGATGTGGCAGTTACAGAAAAGTTAAGCAGAAATGAAATATTTTCTATAACAAAAAATCTTGATTTAATAAACAATGAATATGGAAGTACAATACAAATATTAAAAAATAAGAGAGATTTAAAAAGATATAATGTTTACATTATATTTTCTAACAAAAATAGAAGAAAGCTTATGTCAGACTACATATTAAACAAAAAAGCTTTATTTATTGATACATGTGATGTTGATTCTGATTTTTTGAATTCGGGATACAAAATGTTTGTTAAAAATGAAACTAAACTAAAACAAATATTTAAAAATTTGGAACTTGATATTGATAAATTTGAAATGGTTGCTTTAGGAGAGGCATTTAAGTAGGTTTTACTTGACATATAGTGTATAATATTAATATTGAATTTTAACTAATGATTAGGAGGAAATAATATGGAAGAAAGAGAAGTTGTATTAACACAAGAAGGATACAATAAATTAAAAGAAGAATTAAAAATATTAAAAGGACCAAGAAAAATGGAGGTAGCTGAAAGAATAAAAATTGCTAGAGAATTTGGTGATTTATCAGAAAACTCTGAATATGATGATGCTAAAAATGAACAAGCATTACTTGAAACAAAAATACAAGAAATAGAAGCTACTTTAAGAAATGCTAAAGTTGTAGATGACGATGCAATCAGTACTAGAAAAGTAAATGTTGGAACAACTGTAAAAGTACATGATTATGAATTTGACGAAGACGTTGAATATTCAATCGTTGGTGCTACTGAAGTAAATATGGCTGAAAATAAAATATCAAATGAATCTCCAGTTGGTAAAGCTTTACTTGGAAGAAAAAAAGGAGAAGAATTTGAAGTAGAAACTCCAGGTGGAATTTCTAAATATAAAGTATTAGAAATAAAAAGATTATAAAATTGAAAGGATGTGTAATTTAAGTGGCTGAGAATACTAACAATACAAATCAAAATAATGAGATGGAAGATATAAATAAGTTGGTAGAGGTTAGACTTGCTAAACTAAAAGAATTACAAGAGATGGATAAAGATCCATATAAAATTACTAAATATAATAGAACTCATACTAGCAAAGATATTAGAGATAATTATGAAAGTTTGGAAAATCAAACAGTATCTGTTGCTGGACGTATAATGGCAAAAAGAATAATGGGTAAGGCTTCATTTTGCCATATTCAAGATTCTACAGGAAAACTTCAAAGTTATGTAAGTACAAATGATTTAGGGGATGAATCTTATAAAGCATTTAAAACTTATGATATAGGTGATATTATAGGAATTACTGGATTTGTATTT
>CAJLBR010000073.1 GCA_905204915.1 uncultured Clostridium sp. | reverse complement strand
GTAATTATATTAGCTGCAGCAGTAATATTATCATTATCAGGAAATAATCCAATAAATAACGCAAGAATAGCCAATCTAGATCAAACAAAAGATGGAATAGAGTCATCAATTCTAGCGTATAGCGGAAAAGCAGAGTCACAAACTTTAGGATATTATACAGTAGCAGAATTGCTAACAGGAAATAGAGAAGAAACAGAAGAATACGGTATAATTGGTGATAAAGAAACAACTAATAACAACGATGAAGAAATCTATAATATAGATAAAAACAAATTTGAAGCAAAAATAGATACTTTACCATCAACACCAACAGCAAATGGCGAATGGTATGTAGATGGAAACGGTAAAGTTTATTTAGTATATGATAAAAAAGATAGTTTACCAAAATGGATGTTGAACAAAGATGGTAATATTGATGATACATTTTTAAATAAATTTGTTGTAATAAAAGGATCAGCAGAAGAAGTTGCCAATAATCCAGGTGAATATTATGGAAAAACAGTAACAAATTATAGTGCCAATGGTGTAAGTGATTGGAAAATCTTTCATTCAGATGGTACAAATATATACTTAATATCAAGTGACTATATACCAGTAGATAAAATACCAGCAACGAAAGGTGGAAATATACTAGTTAATACAAATTCAGCTCATCCAAAAGCAGTATCATTAACACCTGCAATAAATGATTCAAATTATAGTGATGGAAGTGAGAGTATATCAAGTGACAATCCAGCAAGGAAATGGTTAAAATCATATCTTGATAATTATTCAAGTTCGAACGAAAATATGAGAGCAGTAGCATATATGTTAGATACAGATGTATGGAATGTATACAAAACAGATAAAGCAAAATATGCGATTGGTGCATCAACAATAGAAATGCTAATGGAATCATATAGTAAAAAAAATAACGTAAATTATCAAGCAAAGGCAGCAAATTCTAACGGTTACTATATAAGTAAAGATGGTGGAATAAATTGGGAAAGTTATTGCTTGGGAATGTTTAGCATATACGAAACACTATATGTAATACCAAAATATAAATCATCTGATGCAGTGGCAAGTTGGATTGCCTCTCCTTCTTTCCTTAGTACTGGTCATTTGTTTAATGTATTTTGTGATGGTAACGTGAATAGTGACTATAGATATGATTATGATTCTATTGGTTTTAGACCAGTGGTTTGTTTAAAATCAGAAATATCTATTACAAATAATGAGGACGGTAGTGTAACATTAAAATAATAATATATAAATTATGAATTTATGGAACTAGTCAAATTTAGTAAGTAATTTGGCTAGTTCTTTTGTTTTTTGTGTAAGAACAAAATCTACAAAATATCATATTATATATAAATATATTTTAGGAGGAAGTCATGGAAAAAATAATTTATGCAGATCATAGCGCAACAACTTATGTGAAACCTGAAGTACTTGAAGAGATGTTACCATTTTTTAGTACAAATTTTGGAAATCCTTCATCAATGTATTCTTTGGGACGAACTTCAAAGGAAGCTGTTGAAAAATCAAGAAAGCAAGTTGCAAAAGCAATAGGTGCTAAGTGTAAAGATGAAATATATTTTACTTCTGGTGGAAGTGAAGCTGATAATATGATAATAAAAGGGATTGCAAGAGCAAATAGGAATAAAGGTAATCACATTATAACAACTAAAATAGAACATCCCGCAGTTTTAAATACATGTAAAAGCTTAGAAAAAGAAGGCTTTGAAATAACATATCTTGGAGTAAATAGTAAAGGTTTTATAAATATAAATGATCTAAAAAATGCTATAAAAGATGAAACAATTCTTATAAGTATTATGTTTGCAAATAGTGAAATTGGTACTATTCAAAATATTAAGGAAATTGGAAAACTAGCAAGATTTAAAGAAATTTATTTTCATACTGATGCGGTTCAAGCAATCGGTAATGTAAATATTGACGTAAATGATATGTGTATTGATGCGCTCTCTCTTTCTGCTCATAAATTTTATGGACCAAAAGGGATAGGAGCAGCTTATATAAATAAAAAAGTAAAGTTTGATAATTTGATTTGTGGTGGACATCAGGAAAGATCTAAAAGAGCAGGAACAGAAAATGTACCAGCAATAGTAGGACTTGGAAAGGCAATAGAGATTGCAAGTCAAAATGTTGAAAAATATAATGAAAAATTACTAGGTCTAAGAAATCATTTTATAGAAAATTTAAAAGAAAAAATAGATGGAATAGTTATTAACGGAGATTTAGAAAAAAGATTGCCAGGAAACGTAAATGTAACTTTGCCTAATATAGATTCTGAAACAATGTTAATAATGCTGGATATGAATGGAATATGTGCTTCGGCTGGTAGTGCTTGTACTACCACTAGTGTTAATCCATCGCATGTTTTAACTGCAATAGGATTAAATGAAAAAACAGCAAAGTGTTCTTTAAGACTTACTTTTGGTGAAGAAAACACTATAGAGGATGTGGATTTTATAATAGAAAATATCGTCAATATTTGTAAAAAGCTAGAAAATAAGTAAAATAACTAGTTTTATTAGTATATTCACTTGAAAAAATTTACATAAAATGATATAATTAGGTATAAAACTTTTTAACTTTTAGATGATTATTTTTGAAAGGATGATATAAGTGAGTAACAGTTATTTTGAAAAAATGATGCCAATCATTTCAAACAGTATTAAAATACGGGGAGGCAAAAGCAAATTTACACTTCTAAGGTGGCACATTCGTTATTTCAATCTTTTAGCAAATGAGATAAAGAATCAAAATCCAAACTTAAATTCTAATGAGGTAAAGGCGGAAATCAAGAAAAAAGTTATGAATATGATAACTAAATA
>CAJLBR010000072.1 GCA_905204915.1 uncultured Clostridium sp. | reverse complement strand
CAATTTCTTCTGGTGATATATCAATTTTAATGCTATCATCTATTTCTGGAATTACTTCAACTGCCGCAAATGAAGTATGTCTTCTACTATTAGCATCAAATGGAGATATTCTAACCAATCTATGTACCCCATTTTCTGATTTTAAATATCCGTATGCATTATCACCTTTTACCAAGAAAGATACACTTTTTATACCAGCCTCGTCTCCTGACTGAAAGTCTAATACTTCAATTTCATACTCATTTCTACTTGCCCACTTAAGATACATTCTATATAGCATTTCTGCCCAATCTTGTGATTCTGTACCTCCAGCGCCTGGATGAATTGTTATAATTGCATTATTTGAATCGTATTCACCATCTAACAAAGTTTCTATCTCTAATTTTTCTAATTTGCCATTTAATATTTTAGAAATTTTCTCTGCTTCTTTAAAACTTTCTTGATCATTCATTTCTTCTGCAAGTTCTAAGTATCCTTTTGCATCATCTATTTGTACTAATATATTTTTTATTTTTTGAATACTTCTTTCTAGATTTTTTTGTTCTTGTAAAAGCTTTGAAGATTTATCCTTATCTAAGTAAAAATCCTCTTCAAGACTTAGCTTTGTAATCTTTTCTATTCTTTCCAATTTTTCTTCATATTTCAAGGCTATAAGTAATTTTTGCATTCTTTTAGAAATATCTTCTAAAGCAATTCTTACACTATCAAAATCCATTTATTTTACCTCATTCCAAATCTTATCTCTTTTATCGTATTCCCATGGTTTAAATTCAAATTCTAAATATTCATCTTTTGTTGGATGAAAAAATGATAAGTAATATGACCATAATGCTAAATTTTGTCCGACTTTATTTACCTTCTGACCATATTTTTGATCACCATAAAGTGGTGCTCCAATTCCGGCAAATTGTACTCTAATTTGATGATGTCTACCAGTATTTAAATTTATATCAACTAAAGAATACTCTTTATTATTATATGTAAAGTTTTTTATAACTTTATACTCTAAGTTAGCATTTTTAGAATTCTTAACACTTTTGTCTACAATTTTACTCATATTGATTCTTTCATTTTTTACTAAATAGTTATCTAAAACGTTGACTTTATCAGAAACTTTTAATTTTCCATTTACGATAGCAAGATATTTCTTTTTAAAGTTTTTCTGCCTGATATACTCAGAAATTCTGCTAGCAGCTTTGGAAGTTTTAGCAAATACCATAACTCCCCCAACCATTCTATCTAATCTATGAACTAACCCTAAGTAAACATTTCCTGGTTTATTGTATTTTTCTTTTAAATATTTTTTTATTATAGTAAGCATATCAGTATCTCCAGTTTTGTCTTCTTGTACTGGTACTCCCACTGGTTTTATAACAACTATAATATGATTATCTTCATATAACACTTTTAATTCCATATATATTTCTCCCCAAAATATGTGTTAACATATACAATTTATTTTACCATAAAATTGCCATTTTCTCAATATATAATCCCCTCTACTTTATTTTTTTGCACTTCTATGTTATAATGTAAAAAAAATTTACCATACTTAAATTTAAGGAGGGATTACTATGCTCAACATTTCAAATATTCCGGAAGAATATAGAAGTTTACCTTACATCTTGGTAGAAATAAACAAAAAGCAAAGTCTTTTTAAAATTCAAAATGGCAACGCCATAGAATTTAGTGTTTTACCCAAGATTACAAAAGAAATAAGAGAAAAACTGTTAGAAAATGATATGCAATCAAATATCTTTAAATTTTTAAAGGAATACTACTTTATATCTAATACTTGCAATGTGACTCAAAAAGTAAAGCTGCCCCTTCTAAGAAAGATGGGAAATTCTTATAACCTTTTAAAATATTTAGTACTTAATATTCCTTTAGAAAATTCACGGAAAAAATCATTTGAAGAATTCAATAGCTTAAACAGTATTATTAACAATAAGAAATTACAAAAAGCTTTAATAAAGCTAGAAAATGATGTATCTTCTCAAAAAAATGTATGTACTAAAGTCCACTCTTCTCTTTCATCGGAAGATATACCAACAAAATATGTTATTGCTTATAGCAATCTTTCAACGTACATTTTGATAGATAAAAAATGGGCTAAAAACATTGCAAAGTCTAATAATGGAAAAGTACTCATATTTGTAGATGAAGAATTTTTAAAACATGTCGTTGGTGTAAAAGGCAAAAATATTAAAAGGATTATAAAAGAACTAGATGTAACAGAAATTATTGTAATAAAGAAAAAAATAACTGATTAAAAATCAGTTATTTTTTATGCGTTCTCTTGTTTTTTTTCTTTAATTTCTACAACTTGTTTTTTGTTGTAATATCCACAACTTGGGCAAGCTTTATGTGATAATACTGGTTCACCACAATTTGAGCAAGTTGCTAAGTTCTTTTCTTCTAATTTCCAATTAGAACGTCTTAAATGTGTTCTTTCTTTAGACCATCTTCTTTTTGGTTGTGCCATATCTTCTGTCCCCTCCTTAAAAAGTATATGTTACCATATATCTTCAAATTAATTTGTTACTTGTATATTATATAACAGAGTTAGTAAAATGTCAATAATTAGCGTTAACTTTTTTAAAATCAATCATAAAGTTGACATATGTGTTATAATATTTAATGAAATATATAGACTAGTGTAATTATATAATTAAGGAGCGGATAGAAAATGTTAAATGACGTTGAAATAAGAGAACTTTTCAATGTTAAGGGAAAAAACTATGTAGATAGAGTAATAGTTACTCAAACCCAAACAAAGTATTGTAAAAGTTTCATTCGAAATAAGCTTATGCTTCGTTACCCGTTTGAAATGGCTATGCAAATAGTAAGAGATGAGATAACACATAAAATTCTCGCTGAAAGGCCACTTCTAATAAAAGACTCATTAAATGAACTTTTAGAAGTACGGGAAAACATGGAAAAATGCAACACCTCATTTTTTAGTTCCAAATCATTGTCAGAATTAATTCCAAGTTATATGACATTGATAAACTATATGGGAATTCAATCAAAAAAATCTAAAATATGCAATAGACTCAAAAACTTTATAACAATTTGCC
>CAJLBR010000071.1 GCA_905204915.1 uncultured Clostridium sp. | reverse complement strand
ATTTCTTTTGGAGTTATAAGAGTTACGTTATTTTCTTTTGCCCACTTAACGCATCCTTTTAGAACAGTATTTAAAAATGGTCTTGGAACCTTTAACAAAGTCTTACAAGCTTCTTCTGTAAATTTAACCTCTGGATCAATTCTTCCAGCTGCATATTTTACAGAATCAAGATCCACTCCTTTGTTTTTAGGAATTGGCATAGCTATAGGTTTTCTAAATTTTGTATACCAAAAATTTTTAGAATCTCTATATCCATAATCTACTGGAACCCTTGGAAATCCTGAAGCATTAACACCATTTATTATAGTATTATAATATTTTTCCTTCATTAAAATGTTATCAATTCTTAATATAAAATGAGCTCCAAATTCAGATGTAATACCATTGAAATTATGATATGGACCTTTATATTCCTCTTGAATTTTATCATTCTCAGCTCCATCTAATTCTTTTACCCATGTACATTCAAAAACTTGATATGCTTCTTTTATAACTTTTGGAAACTTTTCTTTAGTATTTTCTCTTGCCCTTTTTCCATCTACTAAAGTATATATGCAATCTTTCATTTTTTCTTGTGGAGTTTCACCAGGAAAACCAAGTCTTACTGCTTCTTTAAAATATTTTTTATCATCTTGTAAAAAATTTAATGCACATTTTCCAGTTTTTAATAAATTTTTACAAGTGTTTGAACTGTTTCTACACTCTAATACCATAGCATAGTAGCCTTTTCCAGCTATGTAGTATGGAAAGCATAAAGAATATGAGCCAATGTTAGTAACCCCTTCTTCATCAATTGTTGACACCTCTATTGTTGGCATTGGGAAAAAACTTGATGTTTGATAGAAATTATCTACAATTCTCATATCTTTAAAGCCATCCAAATTTTCAATTTTTTTATTTTCTGACATATAAATATTCCCCCTTATAAAATTTTCACTTAAACATCTTTTATTTTTTTCATTACTACTTATCCATACAAACTATATCATAATAAAAAAATTTTTCAACGAAAAATATATGTAATTTAGTACGTAATCCAAATGTCATCTAATTTTATCAACTATTTTACAACATTTCTTATATACTTCAGAATCTTCACCATATCTGTTTTTTATATCTTCTAATCTTTTATCGTATCCTACATCATTACCGTATTTATCTATTTGCATATCTGCTTGATTTAAAATATCTAAATATAAGGATTTATATTCTACATTTATTTCACCATGATAATAAACTTCTTTCCAATATTTAAAATTACTATTTCTTAAAATTTCTCCTCCAATTATATTATGATTAATTCCATTTTCAGTAAATTCATATCCTATATCATGATTATATCCTATAATAAAACAATTTTTAATATCTTCTTCAGTCAAATTTTTATCTCTTGCAATTTCTACCATTTTTCTAGCAACTGATATCGAATGCTTTAATCTATTTTCGTCCACTTATTTCACTCCTTTTTAATTATGCTTTTATTGTGAATCATTTTGACATTTTTATATTATTTCTTTGCTTTTACAATTAAAAAGAATGGTCTATCTAATTGATTTATATATTTTGGATTTTTAGTAACCGCTTCTGGACTGGCTACTGGTTCTTCAATTTTTTCTATAGAAAATCCGTTTTTTATAAGAACGTTAATAATTTCAGTAAAAGTTCTATGATACTTTATTACATCTTTTTCAAACCATTCCTTTTTCCTTATACCAGGCCTATTGTAATCAGAAAATATTCCATAATATTTACCATCTATAATTGTATGTCCATTTTTAACATTTTCTGTATATTTTACGCATGTTGTAAATGGATGTTCTTGTGAAAATATTAAATATCCATCTTTATTTAATAAACTATAAACATCTTTTATTAATTTATCATAGTCTTTTATATAATGAAATGCTAATGAAGACATTACTATATCAAACTTATCATTAATCTGATATATGTCTTCAATTGATATTTCCTTATACCCTATATCTTTTAATTTATTGTACTTATTGGCTATCTCTATCATATGTTTTGAAATATCTACGCCTAATACACTTTTTGCACCTAATTCTTTATAATATTTATCATTTTCGCCATATCCACATCCTAGGTCTAATATTTTTTTATTTTTTACATCAGGCATAATGTTTCTAAAAGCTGGTATTTCAATTAAATCGTTTGCATTTAACCCCTTTTGATTAATTCTAAGTTCATCATATTTTTCAAAAAATGTTTTATCATCATAAATATTCTGTTTCACACTTTCCTCCTTAATCACTCTTTATTTCTTAAGCAATAATGAAAAGTTTTAAATATATTTTTCAACAATATTCTTTATTTCTTGAATCTGACTTAGTGCTTTTTCATTTTTTATTTTGAATCTGTTTAAAATTTTTTCTATGTATTTTTCTTTTTTTATAATTTGCTTTGAATATTCAAAGTTTAAATCAAAAATAAATGCAATTTTCAAAACAATTTTATCCAAATCATTAGTTTTTTCACAATTTTTCAGCGGTTTCATCAATGTAAATTGTTTAAAATATTCTTCACTTATAAATATGTCTTCTAAATCATTGTTTTTCATTAAAATTCCTTCTGCAAGTTCATACAAAATATCTATTTTATCAGCATCTCTTATTATCTTAGAATAAAGTAATTCTTCATCACTCAAACCTTCTTCAATTTTATATTTATTATGATTAACGATAGCTTTTTTTATTATTTCATCATATTTATCTTCTACAATAAACTCTCTTATAAAATTATTTTCTTCTAATATTTTTGCACCCAAGTCACCATGATCTGTGCTTATTGCATCTGAAAAAGTTCTCCATTTAGCATATTGTTCAAAACGTCCAATATCATGTAATAATCCAATTAAAGTTGCTAATTTTACATTTTCTTCTGATAATTTTATATTTTCTGAAATTTCTTTTGATATTTTCATGACTCGTAATGAATGTTGTTCTTTTCTTTTTATATTTTCATCATTTAAATCATAATTTTGCACATAACTCAAAAACCTCTTTTGTGCATTATTAATATCTATCATTTTTCCTCCTTTAATATTAATTTAATAAGTAAATTGTTAAATATATTATACTATTTTTTAAAATGTTTAACAATTAATTTGTCGAAATTCGTATTAATAAATTATAATATGATAAAAAATAATAAAAAAATAGTAGCCCATTTAGACTACCATTTATTTAAAATACTTTATTTCAAATATTGAACCTTTATCATTAGATTCAACAGTAATTGTGCCGTTATCTTTTTCTATAATTGTTTTAGCAA
>CAJLBR010000070.1 GCA_905204915.1 uncultured Clostridium sp. | reverse complement strand
GTTGAAAAATTAAAGAAGGCAGGAGCTGACTATATATTTGTTGACTTCCATGCTGAAGCTACAGCTGAAAAAATTGCAATGGGATATTTCTTAGAAAATGATGTTAATCTTGTGTTTGGAACACATACACATGTTCAAACTTCGGACGAAGAAATTTTAGATTCTGGAATGGCATATATAACTGATGTTGGAATGACTGGCCCTCGTGGAAGTGTTTTAGGACTAAAAAAAGAAGTAGCACTAAAACGTTTTGTAACAGGACAATATGCTAAATATGAATGTAGTGAGAATCAGGCAATTTTTAATGCAATAATTGTAGATTATGATGATGCAACAAAGAAAGCACTTAAAATAACTAGAATAAACGAAAGGTAACATTTATAGAATTCATATAATACTATATAATAGACAAGGTATATGTATTTTCCTTGTTTAGGTGGTATTAATGAATTCTTTTTTTAAAACTATAAAAAATCTTTATGAAGATGCTAAAAACATAACTCAAAAAGATCCTGCTGCTACAAATGTAATTTCTGTTATATTATTGTATCCGGGATTTAAAGCTGTTTTCTATCATAGAATAGCCCACTTTTTTTATAGGCATAAACTGTATTTTTTGGCAAGAGCTATATCGCAATTTTCTAGATTTATTACTGGAATTGAAATTCATCCAGGAGCTCGTATTGGTAATAGACTTTTAATAGATCATGGGATGGGTGTCGTAATTGGTGAAACAGCTATTGTTGGAGATGATTGTACTATATATCATCAAGTTACACTTGGTGGTACTGGAAAAGAAAGAAAAAAGAGACATCCAACTATTGGAAACAATGTTATTGTCGGAAGTGGAAGTAAGGTTTTGGGTAATATTACAATAGGGGATAATGTAAAGATAGGAGCAAATTCTGTTTTACTTTCGGATACTCCAAGTAACGTTACAGTTGTGGGTGTGCCTGCAAAAATAGTAAAGAAAAATTAAAAAAAGATAGGCAGTACTTTGTAAACTTCAAAATTTTAATTTTGTAGATTTACTTTATTGCTTATCTTTTTTAACAAACTGATACATTAAGTTTTATTTGGTAAGAAGTAATCTATTACACCATAAATTGCAGCTGCTATTAGACTACTTGTAATAGATATATAATAGCCATCTACGAAAAATTGAGTAATATAGATTATTATAGATGCACTAGTAAAGCCGACTATGCCACGTCCAAGTGGAATGTCATGAATACCAGTAACAACAGACATTAAATAATCCAAAATTATTATTGTTATTGATGAAAGTATTAAAATAGAAAATGAAGAAATTTCAAAATTTGGGGTAAAAAATACAGTAAGTGCAAAAATAGATAAAGAAGTTAAAAATCTTACTGCGATTTGTTTTAATCTTAGTGTGTCTATTGAATTTTCTAAAGTTAAAGTATTTTGCATTAAAAACCCTCCTAAATATTTATTAATATTATTTGTATAAAGTTCTAAATTATGCAAAAAATAATTTTAGGTGATAACTTATGTTAATCGTATTTTTTAGAGCATTGATACTTTATGCAGTCATATTTATAGTTATAAGACTTATGGGAAAAAAAGAATTGTCTAAGGTTCAACCTTTTGAATTATCAATAATTATATTGATTTCAGATCTCGCATCTGCTCCAATGTCATCAAGGGGAATGTCTATATTTGATGGTATTATACCAATAATTACTTTACTTGTAACTTATATGGCATTTACAATAATTACACATTCAAATAATAAAATTGAAGAAGCAGTTTGTGGAAGTGCAATACTAATAATAAAAGATGGAAAAGTACTAGAAAAAGAACTAAAAGAACAAAAGTACACTTTGAGTGATTTAATGGTTCAGTTAAGAGAAAAAGACGTTTTTAAAATTCAAGATGTAAAATATGCTATGATAGAAACTAATGGTTCTTTGACTGTTATAACATATAAAGATTGTGATAATTCATTACCAATAAATGTTATAGAAGATGGCGAGTATTCAGAAAGTAACATGAAATTACTTGGATACAAAAAAGAAGAAGTAGAGAAAATATTAAAGAAAGAAAAATTAAAATTAGAAGATATACTTGTTGGTACCATAGACGAAGAATCAAAGTTCGTATATCAACTAAAGGATGAGGTGATTTCATGAAACAATGGGTGATACTTATAATTTCTCTATTTTTAGTTATATTTTTTGGAATGTATGAAGTAAGGTATTTAAGTCAAAGTAGTAGCTATATTTTATCCGATGTTGAATATTGTGAAAATGCTATAGAAAATAACAATTTTAAAATAGCAAAAGAACATTTAAAAGATTTAGAAAATACATGGCAAAATTTAGATAACATATGGTCAATATTTATAGACCATGATGAAATAGGAAATATAGATCAAGAATTATTGCAATTTAAGCTATATGTCGAAGAAGAAAACAAGGAAGAGGCTTTACTTTCTTGTAGAGAGTTAAAAAGAATAATAAATCATTCTGTAGAGAAGCAAAAGCTTTCAGTAGCAAATGTATTTTAAAAAAATCCGGTGAGAACCGGATTTTTAATTTTTTTCATAAAGTTTAAGAATAGATTTTTTTAATTGGTTAGATTTTTCTCTATCCATAGGGGATAGTGGAAGTCTTGTAGGACCAACATCAAAATCTAGATAATTCATAGCCTCTTTAATAGGAATAGGATTTACATCAGAGAAAAGATTTTTAATTAATTTCAAATATTTAAATTGTATTTCTTGTGCTTTGGAAATATCATCATCAAAGTAGCTATAACATAAATTATGTATTTCATTTGGAAATATATTTGCAGCAACAGAAATTACACCTTTACCGCCTACAGATAGTATAGGTAAAATTTGATCGTCATTACCTGAATATATGTAAAAATTATTAGGTAGAATAGAAGCAAGCTTTACTATTTGAGATATATCAGAGCTAGCTTCCTTAATAGCTTGAATATTTTTTACCTCTGATAATCTTAAAACGGTTTCAGGTAAGATATTTACACCAGTTCTACTAGGGACGTTATACAAAATTAAAGGAATTGAAGTGTTATCGGCTATTTTCTTGTAGTGAAGATAAAGACCATCTTGGCTGCATTTATTATAATATGGCGTGACAACCAAAACTCCATCCGCACCGCATTTTTCAGCATACTTAGTCATTTCTACTGCACTTTCTGTATTATTTGAACCAGTTCCAGCTATTATTGGAATTTTGTTCTTAGAACACTGTACACTAAATTTTATTACATTCTTCTTTTCTTCAGTAGAAAGGGTAGAGGATTCACCAGTAGTTCCACATACAATTATTGCATCAGTATTACTTTCAATATGAAAATTTATTAATTCTTCTAGTCTTTCATAATTTATTGTTAAATCTTCATTAAATGGAGTTACTAGAGCAACTCCGGAACCTTTAAAAAGCATATTTACACGACCTTTCTTTATAGTTATAGTATATTTAATTAAAAAAGCTCGTGTTACAAAAAAGTAGAAAGAAAAATCTTTCTACTTTATAAGGTAATTTATTTTATTTTCTATAATTTCTAAATTTTGTTTATTTTGACTAGAAAAAGCAATAATTTCTTCTTTAGCAAATAATGCTTTAGTAATTTCTA
>CAJLBR010000069.1 GCA_905204915.1 uncultured Clostridium sp. | reverse complement strand
TGACTGGAGTTCAGACGTGTGCTCTTCCGATCTTAATGTCGCTAAGAATATGCAATTTATTCTTAGTGACGAAATTGATACTTGTCTTAGTTTGAATGCTTGTATGGAAAACAGAAAAATATATAATGGACTTTATATAAAAAAAGGTAAAGTTTTAGTTGAAAATATATTGGACAAAATTGAAATAGATGATAAGGTCTATAGAATTGGACATGTTGTTACCAATACACAAAAGGTATGTATTGAAGAATATTTGACTAAAATAGATTTACAGGAAAACAAATTCAGCTTTGAAACACCTGATTTTAAATATTCAAAAAGAATCTGTTTTGATGTATCAAATTCTGATACCCTTTTAATTGAGTATGAACTTAGTAATATTTCAAAATCTAAGGCAAAATTTAGTGTAATTCCATTTGTAACTTACAGGGATTTAATGGCAGTTAAAAATTCTAATTTTCTAAGATTTAATCATAGAGATAAAAGCAATGCAACTCTTATAAATATTAGCATTACAAATAATTTAAACTTATTTCTAGCATCTGATCAAATGAATTTTGTACCAGAAAAAAGATTTTTAAATAATGTTGAGCACGAGTTTATTGATAAAGACTTAACAAAGAAAATATATAAAGAAGATTTATATTTGCCTGGTGACTTTGAAATAGAATTAAAGCCATTAGAAAACAAAAAAATATCTTTTTATATAAGCACAAAAGAGTTTGAAGTGTCAGATACCGATAATAAATCATTTTTTGAAGAATATGAAAGTTTAAATTATGAAATAACAGCAGATATAGCAGATGAATTTGTTGAATTAAAAGATTTAGCTGTGCTTATGAGAAAATTTTATCTAAATGATGAAATCATTGATAATGTTCCATATGATACTACATTTAAAGAATTAACAAAAAATATTTATACATCTGAGGTTAGTGCTTTAAAATTGATAGATATTGTTAAGTCTATAGAAGGTGAATATTTGAGCTTTAATAGAATAAAAGATGCCAAAAGGGAATTACTAAAATTTAAAAAATTCATATCAGAAATAGATTTAGAAAAAATTCAAACTAAAGCACAAATGGAAAATTTGTTAAAATTAAGATTTTGGCATATTGAAAGTATTAATAGATTACTTCAAAAAGATAGTATAATAAATACATTTTTCGATTATATAAAAGATAGTATTTATTTAGTTATAAGAAATGATGCTATAAAAGATGTTTTATATAATAATGTTGAGTTAGTTTCTTTGTTTTATAATGCACTTAGAATATATCAAAATTCTTTAATTGCAGTGAAAAAAGAAGACTCTACTACTTATCAAGTTCAACAAGAATTAGTTGAGTTAATTCAAAAAGAATTCTGGATTGAAGATAAGAGAATTTTAAAAGAAAATTTAGATGATGAAGTTCATATTGCCACAATAAGTATGATATATGCTTTAAGTCTTTCATATCCAATACTTTCAAACGAAATAGGAATAAAATTATTGGATACAATATTTAAAGAATTATACACGCCATATGGACTAAGAGAAGTTTCCAAATTTAGTGATAAAAATGATGGATTAATATATCCAAAGTATATGGCTTATTTTGTAAAAGCAAATTTAAGACAAAATGGAGTAACTAGAGCATCCCAAAAATTAGCCTATAATTTAGTAAAGGAATTGCTTTTAGATATATCTAAATATGTTAATGGTGGAGTTAGAAAAATATATAGTGAAAAAGGAATTTTAGTAGATAGCGTTGGTATTGATATACTAACAAATGCTGAGGTCGTAAGACTATATAATATGCTAACTTAGCAACAAATAAAAAAATATACATATAATACACTAACATAAATTTTTATGGAGGTGTATTTTTTTATGGCTAAATTAGGGTTAGCTTTAAGTGGAGGTGGCGCTAAAGGTGCTGCACATATAGGAGTTTTACAGGCATTTGAGGAGGAAGGAATAAGTATAGATTATATATCTGGTACAAGTAGTGGAAGTATAGTGTCGTGCCTTTATGCATGTGGATATACACCTTATGAAATACTTAGTATGTTTAAAGTTTATTGTAAATTTATGGCAGATTATGATAAGTCAATTCCCTTTAAATTAGGCTCTATGTTATTTTCTGGAAAAATAAATATAAAAGGATTTGCAAAAGGAGATAATCTAGAAGCTACAGTGTATAAATATTGCAAGTTAAAAAAAATTACAAATATTTCAGATGTAAAAATGCCACTTGCTATTCCAGCAGTAGATATAGCAACGGGGGAGACTATATATTATTTAAGTGAAAGATTAAGCAGTAATATTAATAATGAAAATGAATTGGAAAACAGTATCATAAATTATAGTGGAAATATTGCTTCAATTGTTAGAGCTAGTTCAAGCTTTCCAGGAGTGTTTGAACCTAAATTTTTGAATAATAGATATTTAGTTGATGGAGGTGTTAGAGTAAACACGCCAGTTAGCATTTTAAAAAATATGGGAGCGGATAAAGTAATATCTGTATGCTTTGATACAAAAAGTAATAATGTAAGCATTAATATAGTATCTATAGCGCTAAAATCATTTGAAATAATGGGAAAAGAATTAAGTAGAATTGAAAGAAATTTATCAGATATAGTTATAACACCAAAGCTTAGTAAAATTTCATTACTTGAATGTGATAAGTCCACAATGATAGCCAATGCTGGATACTTAGCTGCTAAGGCGGCAGTACAAGATATAAAAAATCTAATATAATAAAAAGCCTTGGAATGCTTGATATATTCCAGGGCTTATTTATTAAATTTATAACATATTTATTTTCCAATAAACATTAATACTATGATATATCCGTAAGTTTTACTGTTTGCTACTCCAATACCTACATAGTTATAAGCATTTGAAAGTATATTTTTTTTATGCTCGTCTGATTTTAACCAAGATTCTACAGCTGCTTCAATACTTGGATTTCCAGCTATATTTTCACCAGCAGCTTTATAAGATATTCCAAAATCTTGTATCATTTTAAATGGAGATCCGTATGTTGGAGATGTGTGAGAAAAATAGTTATTTTTTACCATATCATCAGCTTTTGTTTGAGCTGCTTTTTCTAAAGTTGAATCAACGGTAAGTAGAGGCCTTCCAGCTTTTTTTCTTTCTTCATTAATTAATCTTAATATAACATCTTTTTCTGTTTCATCTGGTGACTGTGCAGAGGATTTGTTTAATAAATCTTCTCTAATCATACCTACATTATTATTTTCTGTTACTACCATGTAAAAATTTTCAATTCTTCCAATGACTTCTACTTTTGTACCTTCTTTTAATCTTTCATTTACTTTAAAACTTGTTGCCGGTCCTGCACGTAGAGCAACATTTGGAGCATTAACAGTGGCATAAAATTTAGTTAGATTTTCATAAGTTTTGGCTGATTTTGGAGCCTCATCAGAAGATTTTATATAGTCTTTTGAGATTAGTCCAACATCATTAGATTCTAGTTGTACAATATTAAAATTATCAATAGTTCCAACAATTTTTAGAGCGGAGTTTTTATTTACCAATTTTATTTTGCTAGATGATGTAGTAGAAGGATTAAATCTTAAATTGACGTTTGCTGTGGTAACCCCATACTGTGGATTAATATTTGTAGTAGAATATGCAAATATGTTAGAAAGCAAAAGTGCAATTAATA
>CAJLBR010000068.1 GCA_905204915.1 uncultured Clostridium sp. | reverse complement strand
TTTTCATTTTATTTCTTCCTTTCTTTTTTCTAAACTGTATCTTTATAATTGTACTACCGTTTTACATAATTGTCAACAAAATTTGACAAAAAATATTGAAAAAATCCCTGAAATTTGTATTTTTCAAGGATTTATTATAACTATTTTACTGTATCTTTAAGTTCATAAATAGTGTCTAATAATTTATCACTAAATTTTTGAATTTCTTCTTTATTTTCTGCAATTTCTTTAGTTATATACATAGGCTTCCCATATATTATATTAACTTTAGAAAATAGTTTAGCATTCTTAGTTATATATACCGGTACTATTGGAACGCCTGCTTTATAAGCAATGTATGCAGGCCCAACCTTTGCAGTTCCACGTTTTACATTAACTCTTTGTCTTTCACCTTCAGGAAATATAAGAAGTCTTTGTTTATCATTATTTTTTAATACATGTATTGCATGTAGCAAACTTTTTATATCTTTTTCGCCCCTTCTTATTGGAAATACTCCAAAACATGTAAGAATTTTTCCCCATATTTTTACCTTAAATAATTCAGCTTTAGCCATTATAGATAAATTTGGTGTCTTGGCGTAAATCCATGTAGGTTCAAGCGTGTTAGAATGATTTGGACAAATCATACATTTATCTAAATTTTCCTCATTTTCTTTATTTATATAATTTACTCTGTAAAATATTTTACAGAAAAATACTCTAAAAAACCACCTGATAAAAGCTTTCATTATTTTGAATTCATCCTTTCTAATATCATGTCTGTTATAATTTTTGCGGTCTCCTCTTTAGTATATGGAGTTGTATCAAATTCAATAGCATCATCAGCTTTTTTTATTGGTGCTTCTTTTCTATGTTTATCATCAAAATCTCTTTTTTCTAATGCATTTTTTACGCTTTCATATGTAACATCTTCACCTTTTTTTAGCAAATCCTCAGTTCTTTTCTTTGCACGTTTTTCAATAGATGCTGTAAAAAAGAATTTGTAGTCTGCATTTGGGAATACAACTGTTCCAATATCTTGACCATCTAATATAACACTATTAGTATTTGCCATGCTTCTTTGCAATTCAAGCAATTTATTTCTCACTTCTTTAATTTTAGAAACAAATGATGCGGCCTTTGAAACTTCCTCTTTTCTAATATAAGCTGTAATATCTTCACCATTTAGTAAAACCACTGTATTTCCAGATACATATTCAAGTTTTACATCTATATTATTCAAATTAGAAATTACATTTTCTTCATTAAGTTCAATATTATTCTTTATAAAATAATAAGATAGTCCTCTAAACATTGCCCCTGTATCTATATGAATTATTCCTAAATTATTAGCTATTATATCTGATACAGAAGATTTTCCTGTACCTGGACCACCATCAATAGCAATTATATATTTTTTATCAAAATTTCCCACTTTTTTCCCCTCTACTCTTTATTTTACACATAAAGTATGATATCATATTAAAGAAAAATTGTAAAGTAATTTTGGAAAGTTGGGTGATGTATTTTGAGCAACAATTCTGATATTTTTGATAATAGAATTATAATAATGTATATACTAGAGAGTGCTTCTAAACCTTTAAGTATAGAAAACATTGTTAAACTTTGTGAAGAATTTGAAGATATAACTTACTTTGATATTTGTTCTTATATAGATAGCTTAAGAAATAGCAACTATATAGAAGAAACAATTGAAGATTCTTCTGCTCTATATCAATTAACAGAACTTGGAAATTCTACTCTAAAAGAACTTTTAGAATTGATTCCTGGGGTTAATTTATATAAATTAAAAAAGATGATAAAGAAAAATATTACTGAAGTTAAAACAGACTACTCGATAGATACTGTTATAATTCCAATAAAGGAAGAAGAATATAAAGTATCTTGTTATATTAAAGATGGAAATGATGAATTAGTTAATATTGCAATTTATGCTGGTACAAAAGAGCAAGCAAAAAACATTTCAAAGAATTGGAATAATAATGCTGAAGAAATATACACTAAGCTTTTAGAACTTATGACAAAAGATTAATTTTATATATTAAGGAGAGAAAACTATGATTGATATTAAATTTTTAAGAGAAAATCCAGAAATTGTTAAACAAAACATAAGAAATAAATTTCAAGATAAAAAACTTTGTCTTGTTGATGAAGTTATAAACCTTGATAAAAAATATAGACAAGCTAAATCTTTAGGAGATGACTTAAGAAATAAAAGAAAAACTTTAAGCACTAGTATTGGTAGTCTTATGAAATCTGGTAAAAAAGCTGAAGCTGAAGCTGTAAAAGCTCAAGTATTAGAAATAAATGCAAAACTTGAAGAAAATGAAAAAATAGAAAGCGAATTATCTGAAGAGATAAATAAAAGAATGCTTAGAATTCCTAATATTATTCATCCTTCTGTTCCAATTGGTGAAGATGATTCTAAAAATGTTGAAGTTCAAAGATATGGTGAACCCGTCGTTCCAGACTATGAAATTCCATATCATGCTGATATAATGGAATCTTTATCAGGACTTGATTTAGATTCTGCTCGTAGAGTTGCTGGAAATGGATTTTACTACCTAATGGGAGATATTGCAAGATTACATTCAGCTATTTTATCTTATGCTAGAGATTTTATGATAAATAAAGGATTTACTTACTGTATCCCACCTTACATGATCCGCAGTGATGTTGTAAATGGAGTTATGAGCTTTGAAGAAATGGATGCTATGATGTACAAAATTGAAGGCGAAGACTTATTCTTAATCGGTACTAGTGAACATTCTATGATTGGTAAATTCAAAGGTCAAAGTTTGAATAAAGAGGATCTTCCATATAAAATGACTTCTTATTCCCCATGCTTTAGAAAAGAAAAAGGTGCGCATGGTATTGAAGAACGTGGTGTTTATAGAATACACCAATTTGAAAAACAAGAAATGATCGTAGTATGTGAACCAGATGAAAGTTATGAATGGTATGACAAAATGTGGTCTTATACAGTAGAATTATTTAGAAGCCTTGATATTCCTGTTCGTACATTAGAATGCTGTAGTGGTGATCTTGCTGATTTAAAATCAAAAAGTGTTGATGTTGAAGCTTGGTCTCCAAGACAAAAGAAATACTTTGAAGTTGGAAGTTGTTCTAATCTAACAGATGCACAAAGCAGACGTCTTGGAATTAGAATTAAAGACAAAGAAAAAAATTACTTTGCACATACACTAAACAATACAGTTGTTGCTCCACCACGTATGTTAATTGCATTTTTGGAAAATAACTATAATGAAGATGGTTCAATAAATATTCCAGTTGCTCTTAGACCATATATGGGTGGAATTGAAAAAATAGAAAAGAAAAAATAATATATTGGAGATTAAAATGTTAAAGAATGTAAAATTTGAAACGTCTGTTTTTTCAAAAGATAAATTGGTAAAAACAGATTTGAAGCAAATAGTTCTAGTTGGTAAATCTAATGTAGGTAAATCTTCATTTATCAATGCATTAGCAAATCACAAGGGACTTGCAAAAGTTGGTCAAACCCCAGGTAAAACTAAATGCTTAAATTACTATAATGTTAATAATGAATTCTACATTGTAGATTTACCAGGATATGGTTACTCTACAATGTCAGCTTCAGAAAAAGCAAACACTTCAAAACTTATCAATTACTACATAGAAAATAATAGTAATATATGCCATATTTTCTTTTTAGTAGATATTAGACATAAGCCTACAAACGATGATAGAATTATGTATGAATGGTTACTTGAAAAAAATATTCCATTTACTATAATTGCTAACAAGGCTGATAAAATAGCAAAAACAAAAATTGACTCTTACCTTTTAGAAATTACTAAA
>CAJLBR010000067.1 GCA_905204915.1 uncultured Clostridium sp. | reverse complement strand
AGGAAAAATCAATCTAAAGGATTAATAATTCCTTAAGATTGATTATACGTGAAAATGAAAGTAAATTATCTCTAAAAATCGGTAGATATAAAAAAACAGAGTGGTATGAAATTTACTTAAAAACAGGCTTACCAGAAGTTAAAGACCCTAAAAGTGAATTAACACTGGATAATGAAGAATTAGACAAATTGGTTAACTACATCAATCAACATTACTATCCTCTATCAAATAATGAAAATAAATATTTAACATTTGATAATGAAACTATGTCAACATTAATAAAGGATAAACCGGAAAGCATTTCACAGTTAATAGATGTTGCAATTAAAAATGATTTAGATTTATCCGATGTTAATAAAGTAATTGAAATTGCAGATAGAAAAAAGGCTTTAATTGAATTTACTGAAAATTATAAAAATGATGTAAGTGAAAGCATTTGGCAAAAGTGGTTTGAAAAAAACAATTGGGTATTAGGAACAGACTTTGTTAGAGTTTCTGATGACAGAAGAATTGATGTAAAGAATATATCTGATTTTATAGCTGAAAATTTAGATGGATTCATTGATGTTATAGAAATTAAGAAGGCTGGAGAATCAAAAAAATTTTTTGAAGCAAAGGAGGATCATGAAAACCTGGTTCCTTCATCAGAACTTACAAAAGCAATAACACAACTAACTAACTATATTGCTACTTTAGAAAAAAAAGCAAATGATATTGACACTACTAATAGATTAGGAAAAATATTAAAGCCTAGAGGAATTTTAATTTATGGAAATTCAAAAGATTGGGGTAATAAGGAATATGAAGCATATAGATTATTAAATGCTTCTTTGACAAATGTAACAATATATACTTATAATATGGTTTATAAAAGAGCAGTAAAAATGAATGAATTTTTATCAAATGACAAAAATAATGAAGAAAAATCATAATTTTATGTTATAATATGTTTAGTGATTGATATTTATGTATCAATTCGTATATTGGAAAAAAGTTGTAGATACCTACGGCACTCGCTCCAGAAGCAAAAATCGTCGCACCAAAGCGATGTTAATGATTAAATCAATCAGAAATGATTGATTTTTTTGTCGTTTAAGAAAGGTGTTGATGATATTATGATAAAAATAATCAAACAAGAAATTAAAATAAGTCATGAACTTAAAAGCAAAGTTGAATGGGCTTGTAGGCTTAATAATACTAAACCAATTTTTATTAATGGCAGTTTATTAAAACTAGAACCTACCAATATAGGCTATTTAGAGCCTCATAGAGCAATTATTAATAATAAGACATATCTTTTATTTAACGGACACGAATTTGCTTACTACAGAGATTTAAATACCAAAATTAAACTATCTGATTTAAAAGATTTCATTAAAAAACTAAAATAATGACAAAATCTGTGCTATAATGGTTATAGAAAATATTAAACCTATTGGGTGAAGTAGTATTTATAGCCTAAATATTGCTTCACCTTTTTTTGTTAAGGAGGATTAAAATGTGTGAAGAAGAAATAAAGAATGCTGGTATTTACATTAGGGTTAGTACCGACGATCAAGCTCGTGCTGGATTTAGTTTGCCAGAGCAAAAAGAAAAACTACTTAGTTTATGTGAATTTAAAGGATATAATGTTTTTAAGGTTTATGAAGATGCTGGAATAAGTGCAAAAGATATGGAACATAGACCAAAATTCCAAGAAATGCTTAATGATGTTAAAACAGGTAAAATAAATTATATAGTTGCTTATAAGTTAGATAGAGTCACTCGTTCCGTTCGTGATTTGGAAGAACTAATTAATATCCTAGAAAAATATAATTGTTATCTTGTATGTGATAGAGATGATGTTAACACTAGTACTGCTAATGGAAGATTCTTTGTAAGAATGTTAACGGTTCTTTCACAACTAGAAATAGAAATCGTATCAGAAAGAACAAAGTTTGGACTTAATGGTGCTATAAAATCAGGCCATTTACCTGGTGTTGTTCCACTTGGATATAAAAAAGATGGTAGTAAAAAAACTATCATAGATGAAACAACTAGACATATTATTGAAAGAATATTTAATCTTTATTTAGAGGGAAATAGTTATCAACAAATATCTAATATTTTTAATAAAGAAAAAGTGTTAAACAAATCTTGGCATGATACTGATATAGAAAAGATTATAAATAATAGAATCTACATGGGCGACTATGAACAATACAAAAGAATAGCTAAAAAAATTGGTCGTGATACTGTTATTTATATGAATGTTGTAGAACCTATAATTACTCGTGCTATGTGGGAAGAATGCCAAACACAAAAACTAGCCAATCAAAGGACCTATACAAGAACTAGAACTTATCTATTCTTTCAAAAATTAGTATGTCCTAAATGTGGAAGAATAATGAAGTGTAAAGGTTCAGGTGGTAAAAAGAAAAAATATATTTATTATAATTGTGAGTTTTGTCATTTCAATTTAAGAGAAGATTATGTTGAAGAATATATGATAAAAGCAATATATGAGTTTTTAGAGTTTGAACAAATGTGTAATAGCTTCTTTTTACCAATATTAGCAGATAAAAAAGATAAGAATACTGACCTTAATTTAGATAAAGAAATTGAGGGATACATTAAACAAAAAGAAAGAATTAAAAAAGCATACCTAACTGGTATAGTTGAACTCAAAGATTTTGAAGAGGATCTAAAAAAGATAAATGAAAAATTAGAAATATTAAATAATAAAAAACAAGAGTTAAATGAATTAGATGTTCATACTTTTACAATAGAAAAAGTTATGGCTCGTAGAGACATAGAAAAAATATCTATTGATAATGGTTATAAAGAAAAAGAGTTTTATAAATTTGAATGGGATATAAAAACAAAAGAAGAAAAACAACAATTTATTTCAAAATATATAGATAATATTGTGATTGATAAGACTGATACAGGTAGTTTAGATATTAAGCAAATAAACTTTAGAAGTAGTTTTATTGATAAAGCAGTTAAATTAACGCAAGTTGGTGCTTATGATTATAAATTACCATTTGAAGTTAATCATAAACAAGAAATGGTATTAGTATCTTCTCCAATGAAAAGAAAGCAAGTAAATAAATATTTGGGTTATTTAAGAGAATATTTTGAAATTGAATATCGTGAAGATAAAGGAGATAGAACTGAAAATGGTATGGCAGTATTCGATTCCGCAATACCAGATAATTATGAACTACTAAAAGTGATACCTATAATAGATATTAATTTATTTAAAGGCAAAGATATTACATTTGGATTAGTATTTAGACCTACTATTAAAGAGATAATTAATGAAAAATAAGTAAGTAAATAATAAGCAGGATAAAGAGAATGATAGCACTACCCTAATTTATTCTATATAAATAAAGGATTTATAGTGCTATCATTTCTTATTTTGCACTTGCAAAATTGAGTTAAAAATATGGAAGAATTCTACCATACTTTTGATTTTAGCCTTTTGATTAAAGTATTTGCAAGGTTATATTTTGCTTCCAACAGTTGGATATACATTAGAAAACGTTGGATGAATCTTGGATGTTTTAAGTTGGTTTCAAAATATGTTGAAATTATGGTATAATTATATATAGAAGTGACAGATAAATAGTAATTTGAAAGTGAACTAATAGTATGTTTAATATTAGATAAAAAATTGATATATTGTTCTTGGATGGTGATAAAATGAATCAAGAAAAAATAGGAAAATTTATTGCTAAATTAAGAAAGCAAAAAAAATTAACTCAAGAACAGTTAGCAGAAAAATTAGGGATAACCAAAAATGCTGTAAGCAAGTGGGAAAGAGGATTGGGCTTAATGGATTTGTCATTGTTAAAACCATTAAGTCACATTTTAGAAGTCTCGGTTAC
>CAJLBR010000066.1 GCA_905204915.1 uncultured Clostridium sp. | reverse complement strand
ATTCATAAAAACTTTACTTGCCCGTCTTTCTAAAGATTTAAGTGGAGATACTTTTGATAAAGAAAAGAAAAATATCGAAGAACGTTATGCCAAAATGAAAGATGAAATAATGAAAGAATTTGATAAAAGTACTTTCAAACAAGGTTTTAAAGCAAGAAATACTGAAAATGGTATTTACTTTTCACCTGTTCACAATGGCGTTGTAATAAATGAAAAAGAATTTAATGAGCTAGATGATGCTACAAAAAAATACTTTGAAGAAAAAAGCCCAGAAATTCAAGAACAAACATTAAGAGTGTTAAAACAATTAGATGATCTTGATAAAAAATGTGAATCTAACATAAATGAATGGCAAACAAATTTAACCACTTTTGCAGTTACACAATGTATGAGTGATTTAAAAATAAAATATAAAAATAATTTAAAGATTCAAAACTTCTTCTACTCTATCCAAAGTGACGTTGTAAAAAATGCAGAATTCTTTAAAATGTACGAAGATGATTTAAGAAATAAAAAAGCTAATAAGCAAAATCTAATGCCGATGTCACCTCTTATGAATAAAGTCGATAGAACACCTTGGGAAAATTATAGAGTAAATTTATTAGTAGATAATGATAAGACTCGTCATGCTCCAGTTGTTCTATGTAAGAATCCAAATTACTTTGATTTATTCGGTAAGTTAGAATTTGAAACTTCTATGGGTGGCGGTATGCGTACTAACTACAAACTTTTAAAACCAGGACTTTTCCATAAAGCAAATGGTGGTTACTTAATAGTTAATGTAAGAGATTTGCTTGTTAGTCAACCAACTTGGGAGGCATTCAAAAGAGTTATTAGAAATCAAGAATTATCAATAGATAGCTCAAGAGACATTTCTCAGCCAGTTACAGTAGTAAGCTTAAAACCAGAACCAATACCAATAGATGTTCAAGTAATTTTAATTGGTTCAGAACTTCACTACCAACAACTTTGTGCAATGGATGTAGACTTTAAAAAGCTATTTAAGATAAAGGCTGATTTTGATGAAACATATGAAAGAAATGAAGAAAATATAACAAAACTTGCACAATTTGTTGCATTTGTTTGCAAAAAATATAATCTTCTACCATTTAATTCAAAAGCTGTAAGTAAAATCATAGAATACAGTTCTAAATGTGCAAATGATCAAAATAAACTTACTGCTATAATGAATGACATATCTGATCTTGTAATAGAATCTAGCTTTATTGCAAAACAAAATTCTAAAAAAATAGTATCAGATGTAGAAGTAAAAAAAGCAATTGATTCTAAAGTTTCTAGATTTTCTAAATATAACGAAGGTTTAAATGAAATGATAACTAATGGTGATATCATGATATCTACTTCAGGTAAAAAAGTTGGAGAAATTAATGGTCTTACAATTTTAAATACTGGAGATATTTCATTTGGAAAACCTGTAAAAATAACTGCTAATACATTTATGGGAAAAACTGGCGTATTAAATATTGAAAGAGAAGTTCAAATGAGTGGAAATACTCATTCAAAAGGTGTATTTATACTATCTTCTCTACTAGGTCAAAAATATGCACAAGAATTTCCACTATCTCTTACTGCAAGTATTTGTTTTGAACAATTATATAATGGTGTAGATGGTGATAGTGCTTCTTCAACTGAACTATATGCTATTTTATCTAGTCTTTCTGGTATACCAATAAATCAAAGTTTAGCTGTTACAGGATCTGTTAACCAAAAAGGTGAAATTCAACCAATTGGTGGCGTAACAGAAAAAATAGAAGGATTCTTCAATATTTGTAAGCATAATGGCCTTAATGGAGAAAATGGTGTACTAATTCCAAAACAAAATGTAAAGAATTTAAACCTTTCTGAAGAAATAATAAAAGCTGTAGAAAATGGAAAATTCCACATCTACCCTATCACATCTATCGATGAGGGAATTGAAATTTTAACTGGTGTAAATTCTGGTAAAAGAGATGAGAATGGAGAATTTGAAAAAGATTCAGTAAATTACTTAGTTGAACAAAAACTAAAAAAATATGCTGATCAAAGTGTAAAATACAAATAATATGATATTAATTTAAATTAAACTTAATATTATATTTAACAACAAAAAAGAACTTAAGTTATAAACTAACTTAAGTTCTTTTATTTTTAATTATTTATTTCTCTCGTCTTCTTTTTTATATCCTACTGCTAAGAAATTATACAATACTTCCCATGCCATAAATGCTGTTACACCTGATGGATCATGTGATGGACTAAGTTCTACTAAATCAAAAGCAACAGTATTAATATCTTTTAAACTTCTTAAAACTTCTAATGTTTTCATTCCATTTATTCCATTATATTTTGGAGTTCCAACACCTTGGCTATAAGCTAGTTCCAAACAATCAATATCAAATGTTACATATACTGCATCAAAATCCTTATATTTTTCTTTTATTATATTTGCAACTTCTTCAGATGTCATTTTATTGAATTCATTTGCAGTAATGATAGTTATACCTTGTTCCTCTGCAAAGTCATTCCATACCCTATTACAAAGGCCTCTAAGACCAATTGTTAGCATATCATGACCATCAAGATATCCTTCTTTTATTAAGTTTGTAAATTGATTACTGTGATTTATTCTTGGAAAATATGGTGTATCTGGTTCTGTATCATTATGTGCATCAAATTGTATTAATCCAACTCTTTTATAATTTCCACCTTTTTTTACACCTATAAAAGTTCCATAAGTTATTGAATGGTCTCCACCTAAAATTACTGGAAAAGTTGTTTTTCTTATTTTAGATAGTACATCTATCATTGAATTTTGTGTTTTTTCTTGATCACCATGATGTATATTCATATCTCCTAAATCACAAATTTTTAGATCGTTTGTTTTTACGTAACATCTATTATCGTAATCATAACACTCCATTCCATCTATTTTTTTCCACATAGAACATTCTCTTATTTTTCTTGGTGCTTCTGAAGCTCCTCCTCTATAAGTAAGTCCCATTTCGTCAGGCATACCAATTACAGCAACGTCGTAATCCTTTACTTCGTCAAGTGTTACATATTCACTTGCAACAAATGTTGGAATACCTGAATGTATCATATCGTCTTCGTATTTCATTATTATTCTCCCTTTCCATTTTTATCATATTCATCAAAGTATTTTTTTACACATTCTACATCTGACAAACATGGTATATATTCAGTGCCATATTTTTGTCTTGTTTCATTACCTTTTCCTGTTAACAAAATAATAGAATTATCTGGTGCTGTTAAAATAGCTTTTTTAATTGCTTCTTCTCTGTCTTCTATTATTTCATAATTTGAAGTATATTTTGAAACATAACTTGCTATGTCATTACAAATATCAATTACTGGTTCTGCTCCCGGATCTTCAGCTGTAAGATAAACTTTATCAGCATATTTCCCAGCTATAGTACCCAAATCCTTTCTTCTAAGTAAGGCTTTCTTACCAGGACATCCGAATACTATCAATATTTTTCTATCTGGGTACTCAGCTTTTGTAGACTCAAATAACTTTTCAAAACTTAGCTTATTGTGAGCATAATCAACAAGAGCTAATATATTTTTGTCTTTAGTTGAATATAATTCCATTCTACCACTAGATCTAGCTATTCTTAGACCATCATATATAAATTGTACTGGAATATTCAAAGCATAACAAACACTAATTGCAGCAAGTGCATTTTCAACATTAAATAATCCTGGCATTGTAAGTTCAAATTCTTTTTCATACTCTGGAGTTTTAACCATAAAAATTATACTATCTTCAACTTTTTTTATATTATATGCATAGATATCTGCTGTACTATTAGTTTTAGAAAATGTAATTACTTTAGGGCTATCACTTGAAGCTTCAATTACTCTATCAACGTGATCTGAATCAAGATTTATACATGCTAATTTTGAATGTTTAAATATCTTTAATTTTGATTCAAAATAGTCGTTAAAATCTTTATGTTCAATTGGACTTATATGGTCTTCAGAAATATTTAAAAATACACCCACGTCAAAATTTACAGAATGAACTCTCCCCATCTTTAGAGCTTGAGAAGATACTTCCATAACAACATTTTCCATATCAGAATTAACTGCATTTCTAAAATG
>CAJLBR010000065.1 GCA_905204915.1 uncultured Clostridium sp. | reverse complement strand
AAAGATATTTCAGGATTAACACATGGTATTGGTTGGTGTGCTCCTCAACAAGGTGCTTGTAAATTAACACTTAATGTTAAAGAAGGAATTATCCAAGAAGCTTTAATAGAAACTGTAGGATGTTCTGGTATGACACACTCAGCGGCTATGGCTGGTGAAATACTAACAGGAAAAACTTTACTTGAAGCATTAAATACAGACCTTGTATGTGATGCAATAAACACTGCAATGAGAGAATTATTTTTACAAATTGTTTATGGTAGAACTCAATCTGCATTTTCAGAAGATGGTTTACCAATCGGTGCAGGACTTGAGGACTTAGGTAAAGGTCACAGAAGTCAAGTTGGTACAATTTATTCAACAAATGTAAAAGGACCTAGATATTTGGAACTTGCTGAAGGTTATATAGTAGAAATTGGTCTTGATAAAGATGATCAAATCATAGGTTATAAATATGTAAACTTAGGAAAAATGATGGAAAATATCAAAAAAGGTATTGAACCAATGGAAGCTATAGAAAAAGCTAGCGGAAAATATGGAAGATTTGATGAAGCTGTTAAGAAAATAGATCCAAGAGAAGAATAGGATAAAGAGGAAAAAGATATGAATATATATTTTTCTGGTTCTATTTATGGCGGTAGGCAAAAGTTAGAAACTTACAAAACTTTAATAGAAAAATTAAAAGAATATGGAAATGTATTAAACGAACAAGTAGGATCAGATACTGTTTTATTAGATGAAAAAAATAGTTCTGATGAAAATATATTTTCAGATCTAGAAAGTAAGATGTTGCAAGCAGATATAATTTTTGCTGAAGTAACGATACCTTCTTTAGGTGTAGGATACGAATTAGGATTTGCTGATTCTCATAATAAAAAAATTATTGGAATTTATGACAAAACAGTAACTGAAAAGGTAACTACTATGCTTAGAGGAAATAAAAGAATTAAATTAATTCCATATGATAATATAGATGAAATTATTACTAATATAGGAAATATAATAAAGGGGGAAGAATGATGGCAGTAACATTTGAAAGTTATGAAAGAAGAATAGATCAAATAAAGCCAGTAATGGAAAAGTACCAAATAAAAGACTTTGAAGACGCTTTAAATATTTGTAAAGAAAAAGGATTTAATCCATATGATATAGTAAAAGGAGTTCAACCAATTTGCTTTGAAAATGCATGTTGGGCTTACACTTTAGGTGCAGCTATTGCAATAAAAAAAGGATGTACAAAAGCTGCCGATGCTGCTAAAGCAATCGGTGAAGGATTACAAGCTTTTTGTATACCAGGTTCTGTTGCTGATGATAGAAAAGTAGGATTAGGTCATGGTAATTTAGCATCAATGCTACTTTCAGAAGAAACAAAATGTTTTGCTTTCTTAGCAGGACATGAATCTTTTGCAGCTGCAGAAGGTGCAATTGGTATTGCAAAATCTGCTAATAAAGTAAGAAAAGAACCACTTAGAGTTATCTTAAATGGTCTTGGAAAAGATGCTGCTCAAATAATATCAAGAATAAATGGATTTACTTATGTAAAAACTGATTTTGATTTCTTTACTGGAAAAGTAAAAGTATTAGAAGAAATTCCTTATTCTGATGGAGAAAGAGCAGAAGTTAGATGCTATGGAGCAAACGACGTTAGAGAAGGTGTTGCAATAATGCATCTAGAAGGTGTTGATGTTTCAATAACAGGAAATTCAACAAACCCAACAAGATTCCAACATCCAGTTGCAGGAACATATAAAAAAGAATGTATTGTACAAGGTAAAAAATACTTCTCAGTTGCTTCTGGTGGTGGTACAGGAAGAACACTACATCCAGATAATATGGCTGCAGGACCAGCTTCTTATGGTATGACAGATACTATGGGAAGAATGCATTCTGATGCACAATTTGCAGGTTCATCTTCTGTTCCAGCCCATGTTGAAATGATGGGACTTATCGGAATGGGTAACAACCCAATGGTTGGTGCTACAGTTGCAGTTGCAGTTGCTGTAGAAGAAGCAAGCAAATAATAAAATTATGATAATTATAATATAGATTATACATAAATAAAGCTAGTTTTAGCCCTTAGAACATCTAAGGATGAAACTGGCTTTTTTGTTTAATGAATAATTTTAATGTATTCTTTGATTTTTATTGAATATTTTTTTTGTTTACTATATAATTTCTGTAGTTAAGTCGTATTTTATAGAACGATGTCATTATTATTTTTTAGAAGGGGTGGATATTGTGGATGTAAGTTTTCCGGCTATAATTATTAGTATTATAGACTTTATGTTTGGTATTGCTTTTTTGGTGATGTTAGGTGGTTTTCTTTTTGCTTGTAAAAGGGTAAATAGAAAAAGTATTGGATTAGATAAAAGTGAAATATTAAAAGAAATAATTCCTGGTTGTGGTGTTGTTTTTCTTGCAGCTTTTATATTTGGCACGGTAGGTATAGCATTAATAACAGGTGGAAGTGTTGCAATAAATGATAATTCTTATATTGGAATTTATATGATGCTATTTGGATCACTTTTAATAGCAATATTCTCAATAGCAACTATTAGAAAAGTGAGACCGATTATTAATGTACTAAGAGGAAATTATGTAGTAATAAAAGATGTTCTAAAAGATAGGGATGAAAGATACTACCATGACTCAGATAAGCATCGAAGACCTCTTCGCCTTTTTTACTTCAAAGATTATTTTACTAAATTTAACAGTGGAGTAGTGGTTACCAAAGAATTATTTGAAAGATCATTAAATGGAGATGAGTTTTATTTAATATTTATTAGAGGAGAAAATACACTGGCTTATAGATGTAAAGAAGCTCAAATTGCTCCAGAGGTGGCTGAAAAAATAATTCCTATTGAAAAATTAAAAGATTATACAAAGGAAAAAGAGTTTAAAATAAAAGAGAAAGATCAATTTCTAGAAAAAAAAGATGTTAACAAAAGTGACATTGTTTGGGATACATTTAAGAAACGTATTCCTACAATTTTTATTTTCTTTATTGTTAGTGCATTTTTGATTTCAAGTATATTTTTCATATTGTTTGTTTTTGAAGTAAACAAGTTGGCAGTAATATTAGTAATTTTAATGCTCTTTGTAGTTGTAGCTATGTTAGTTTTACAAATAGGGTTTATATTTAAAGTTAATAGTAGTATGAAAAATAATAAATATGTTGTAAAGCTAGATACAGTAATGTCTATAAATGAAGGATTTGGATTTAAAGATACGAATAATCTTGTTAAATTAAAATTTAAAAATACGAAAAAGTCTGTCATATTAAAAAGAGTAGAGTTTCCAAATGTTCAAGTGGATGATGAATTTTATTTAATCTTTATAGGAGGAGAATCTGAGCCAATTGAGGTATATGACAAAAGAGATGTAAATTTAAATTTATAGTTATAAGAATAAAAAAGGTAATAGAATTCTGTTACCTTTTTTGTCTTTTATATTGAAAAATGTTTTTATATATAATAATATATTTGTATTAGGTGTATTATGGAGGAACAAATGAAAAAGGGTATAAGTTTGATAACATTAATAATAACAATTGTAGTTGTAATTATACTAGCAGCTGCAGTAATAATATCTCTTGCAGGAAATAATCCAATAAATAATGCAAGAATTGCTAATTTAATATCTACAAAAGATTCAATGGAATCAGGAGTTTTAGCATATACAGCTAAAATAAAAGCTAAAACGTTAGGAGTAGTAGATACATACGAAACAATAACAGGAACAAATACGGAAGATAGCTACAGAATAATTGAAAAAGATGATGAAGGGTTAGTAACATGTGAAGTTACTAAAGACGAGCAAGTAATAACATTGTATAAAATAGATAAAGATCTATTTAAACAAAATGTAGATAAATTGCCATCAACTCCAAATAACAAGTGTGAGTGGTATTTAGACGAAGATGGCCATGTATTTTTAGTATTTGAAGAAAATGGTTTAGCACCAAAATGGATGACAAATAAACAAAAAGTAATAGATGATGCAACACTTTTAACATTTGTAGTATATAAAGGTGGAGAAATTGGTGAAGGAGTAAATAGTGGAAAAGCTGATACTCCAAAGGAACCAGAGTGGTATGATAAGGTACAAGAAGCTGATGCAGATTGGTTTACATACTCTAATAATTCAGATGGAACAGTTACAATAACTGGATTTAGTAGTGCATATCCAGGAACTCCAACAGATATAAAATTCCCAACAAAAAATAAAGAAGGAAAAACTATAACAGCTATAGGCGAAGCAGCTTTTAATGGAAAACAAATAACATCTTTAGTATTTCCAAATGGTATTAATGTATTAAATGTAAGAGCATTTACAAATTGTGAAAAGTTAGAAAAAATAAAGTTCTCAAGTACTTTGTCTAATATCTGTACGGATTCAAGTTATAGTAGACAAACATTTTATGGATGTGCAAATATAACTGAAATAGTGATAACTCAAACGCAAGCAAATATGTCAATGACATCGGTATTACCTTATTCATATAATAAAGTTAATAAAGTAACATTTGAAGGTGAGATAACATCTTTTGG
>CAJLBR010000064.1 GCA_905204915.1 uncultured Clostridium sp. | reverse complement strand
GATTTTCTTATGTTATTTCCCTTAATTTGTTATAATTTAGATAGTAAGGAGGTGTTAA
Source organism: uncultured Clostridium sp. (assembly GCA_905204915.1). GTDB lineage: Bacteria > Bacillota > Clostridia > TANB77 > CAG-465 > CAG-465. The sequence continues at coordinate 4,673 of CAJLBR010000064.1, read as the reverse complement.
CATGGAAATTAAAAAGCTTTCAAATTAAGAGTGATTACTTATAAAGAGAGAAATAGATTTGTATTAAAAGTAAATGGTATTAATAATGATTGTTATGAAGAAAAATAGTCTGAAATTAAATGAATTGGTTAGATCTGAATTAGAGCTGACTGAACAAGCGGTCATTAAAGGTGGTGGAGGTAATGATGGTGACGCTCCTCCTCCTGGTGGTGAAACTTGTTATTGTGTTATCGTAACTACTCCGGAAGGAAGAGGGCGTACAACAAATGAAGCCTATAGTAATAAACATGGCGCTCCAACGGCATAAATATATTTAGTTTACAGGGATATTTTTTAATCTTGCAAATTTGAGATATCCCTGTGGTTGTATTGGAAAATATATATAACTTTACATTAAGTCTAAAATATGAAAAATCACGTAGTGCTCATAATCGTATTATTTCTGTTGGTATTGGTTACTGCCAATTGTACTAGTTCAAATAATTCTGAATTGTTGTATATAGACGAGAAGGGAATCATTCATATTGAAATAGAAAAAATATTAGATAATAATGAACTGAAAAGAAAACAGTTTAATTTGTCAGAAATAGCTGATTCAATAACCTATATAAAGCTTGGGAGTATGAATGCGAGTGGGGAGGAAAAATTTCTGAGAGATATCAGGAATGTCGTTTTCACAGATGATAATATTGTAGTGAATGATTTTAATACGGTGCTTTTGTTTGACAAGAAGGGGAACTTTATACGTCAGATTGGGCGTAGGGGACAAGGTCCTGGCGAATATTTATGGGTACATGGAACTGCTGTGGACGGCAATAATAGAAAAATATATATAGGCAATGAAACTAAAGCAGTGGTATATGATTTTGACAACAATTTTATTAATTCATTTCCTGTAAAAGAAGAGTTTAACCGTATGCAGTTTATAGAAAATGGAAAACTGTTGATAAACCGTACTAATATGTATGGAGCTTTAGAAAACAAACTGTCACTTATAGATAGCATGGGAAATATTCTAAAATCATATCCGAACTATTATAATTTTACCCCACAGGCAAATATGGTGATTATGGTAGGGGAAAGTAATGTAAATAAGAATTTTTATACTACGACGGAAGGCATATTATACAAAGGGGAATACAGTGATAGTATTTATTCCTTTGACGAAGATTATAATTTAAAACCAGCTATTCTTCTTCATCTTGGGAAATATACTGTTCCTCTTCATCTCAGGCCCGAATACTTGGCAGATCCGGATAAAATCCAGACGGAATGTAATGACTGCTATAATACATTCACCACAAAAACAGATAAATATTTTATTGTAGAATGTCGTCCACCCAATTCTAGTAATTCCCAATTAAAATTAGTCATTTGTAATAGGGTCGATCAGAAATGTGTTTATACAGATCAAGCCATTGTCAATGATATAGATAATGGGCCTGACATTATACCATCCGGTATAACTTCTGACGGGAATTATCTTTATACATGGATGAGTTGCTCTGGTTTTATAAAACTCGCAAATAAGAAGAAAAGCAGTTCTCCTTCTTTGAACGCATTTATCAAAGGAGTTGGTGAGGATGATAACCTTGTTATGATTATGATAAAATTAAAATAAAATGGAGTCAAGTGTTTTTTTTAAAAGTCAAATGTCCGAGAAAGACTATTTATATGATTTTAATACTAAGCAATTGACAATAGTGGATCCTATTGTTGAAAGTTTGTTTAATTTAGATCGGCAAGGTAAAGAGCTTTCACTATTTGCAGTTGAACATATATTGTCACAAAAGAAGTCTATTAATGCCAAAGAATTCAATTACAATAAGAAAAAATATCAATACCTTAAAGAATATGGCTTTTTTAATAGCTTATCTGACAAATGCTTATTTCCTACTTTTTCTCCAGAAGTAGTAAAAGATAGAATTTTAGAAACTTTACAAATTATCTTTGAAGTAACAGATTCCTGCAATCTCAATTGCAAATATTGTGGGTATGGAGATATGTATAATAATCATGATAGAAGAAATACAAAAGATATCGATTTGCAATCTGCCATAATATTATTAGACTTTTTTATTAAAGGCTGGAAAGAAAAAGGGATAAATTCTATAAAAAAGAATATATATATAAGTTTTTATGGTGGTGAACCTTTAAGGAATATAACCGCAATTAGAAAATTAATTTCATATATTGAGAGTCATTTTCCCAGTAATGTATCTCCTATATATTCAATAACCACTAATGGATTATTGTTGAAGAAATGTATTGATTATCTGATAGATAAGAGTTTTGATGTTTTAATAAGCTTAGATGGAAATGAATATAACAATAGTTACAGGAATACGACTCATGGGAAAAATTCTTTCAGTTCTGTATATAATACAGTAAAATGGTTACAAACCTGTTATCCTTCTTTTTTCAATAGCAATGTTGAATTTAATGCAGTATTACATAACAGAAATAATTTAAATGAATTATTGGATTTCTTTCAAAAAGAATTTAGTAAAGTGCCTTCAATTGGCACTCTTAATCCTCATGGGGTAGACCCTATAAAGAAAGATGAATTTGAAGGCATGTATAAAGCTCTTTATGATGAATTTAATTCAATAAAAAATAAGCAAGAAACAGAAGAAGCATTTTTTTTAAGGAGTGCTCTGACCGCAATAGCTAAAAAATTTACTGTAAGATTTTTAGATAATTCATTTAATGATTTCACTGAATTAATGCGAAAAGAAAAAGGTGTATACAGATATATAAATAATGGAAGCTGTATACCTTTCTCTAGAAGAATTCTGATGACTGTAAATAACAAGCTTTTCCCTTGTGAACGAATAGGTCATGATTCACCTTTAGGGTATATACAGGACGATAATATCTTTATAGATTCGAAGGCAATAAAGAGATATTCAATGTTATACAATGATGTAAAACACCTGTGTACCCAGTGTTACCAATATAAAAATTGTCCAACATGTATTTATTGTGAAATAAGAAACAATGCTTCATGTCCAAATTTTACAAATTATTCTCAAGTACAAAAAGAACTTACAGAATATATTTCCATTTTTGAAACCCATCGTAGCTTTTATAAAAAAATGTTAAATCCGTACAAATATTATAAATATGAAAAATAAGCCTGCCTATATCTGCTTTTATCTTGAAACATATACATATATTGCTCTAAAAGGAAATGATCTTTTGGTATATAATACTATTGATGGAAAATATATAAAATGTTTCGTCGATATGAGTTGTATTAAAGTTTTTTCTTATTTTATAAATTCAAAATGTTATAGCCAATGTATCAAAAAGGCAGATATGAGCAAACAATTATGGAAAGTGATTTATAGTATAAGAAATAAATTTATGGGTAATTATTTCTCTATGAATTCCGTATCTGAAGTGTTACCTTTTTCATTTCCTTTTTCGATGGATTTTAACTTGCGAAAGGAGAATTATTCACTTCGCTCAACTTTGCAAACCGAGGTAAATTTAACTGCATATATTAATACTATTCATATCTACCCTTTAAGCTCTAAAAGCAAAAAAGGATATATAAGCATCTATTTTTATGAATATGAAGAAGAAATTATTTTAAAAGAATCAACATTGAATCAACTAGCTAGTCTTATTAAAATACAATCTGTAATACTTCAGCTTCCAGGAATAGATGCTTTGATTTCACAATTGATTACTTTTTATGGAGAGCAAGTTATTAAAAATAGAATTATAATAAATACGGATTATCGGCGTTTGCATAAAATCAATTTTCTTTCAACAGTAGGACTATGGGATTTGAAAAATCTGAATATATTTATTAATCTTACATCTAATTTTGATGAGGTGTATTTTATACAAGAAGTAGCCCAATATGCAAGAGAGGCAAATTTTAATTTTTTGTTAGAGAATGGCAGACAATATGAATTGGCAAAATCTCTCATATGTGATTATAATATAGAGAGGTATCAGTTTACAGTTAATTACAATGAAAAGAATTTATCTTTTTTTGAAAAACATGTATATTCATTTGAAAAGGATATACTAAAATATCCCATTGGTAAGTGGGATATTTTTGCTAATAGTGTCCTTAACAAAATAAATTTTGGACAACTGTTTATATTGCCTAATAATAAAGTATATAGTAATATCAACGAGCGAAGTTTAGGGTCCTTAAGTCAGAATTCGATTCAAGAATTAATTTATAAAGAAATGACCCAAAGGAATAATTGGATGAAAATACGTAATAAAAAACCATGTAGTAATTGTATTTATCAATATTTATGTCCTCCTCCTTCGAAATATGAAAGTATGATTGGAAAAATGAATTTATGCCATATTAAAGAGAGGCCAAATCATGTTAAAAGCTTGTCAAAGAAAATATGCGAAATTTAGACCTGCATTTTTTGTTACATATAAATTTGGTATTTTATTGAAAGTCGTAATATCTGTTAACCTACTTGGGTGATTTATTTTAGCTGCTTCATTTCTACGTGCAGTCGTGATGTCTTTAGAAATAAAATGTTTATTTATACCCTTTACTTTCTGCCCTAAGATGGAAGTGGAAATTTACAAATAAAAATACTACCTTTTCCAGGAATACTTTCTACGGAGATGCTGCCACCATGTGCTTCTATTATATATTTTGTGTAGGCTAGTCCTATGCCATATCC
>CAJLBR010000063.1 GCA_905204915.1 uncultured Clostridium sp. | reverse complement strand
GGATGGCACGAAGGAGTCGTTCGGGTTTCATAAAACAAAGGTAAGCAAAGATAGCGAATTTTAAAAATTACCAACCAGAAATTTCCGCTAACCCGAAAATCCGGGATTGTTCATGTATATCCATAATTCCTCCCCTTCCAGGGTGATCACAACCCTGGTTGAAAAGGATATGGAGAAAAAGAGAGAGGCGGGAAAACAGGAGAAGGTATGTATGTGATGATGCTATTTAAGATAGTAGGGCTTATGGTATGGGCAATATACTGAATTTGTTGTCGCCCGTTCATTACAATTAGGGTATGCGCATTTATAATCTCCTGTTATTATCTCAAGCATCGTTGAGCATGACGAAAACAAACAGAAACTTAAGAATAAAATAAATAATTTTGAGTTCATAGTTAAATGAGTTGATTAGTAATAGTTTTTAGTTTTCTCTTGTGAAGACTTTGTTATTTTTAAAGGAAAAAGCTTCACAATATATAGGATATCCATATGTATTACCGTTTATAAATGGATTTTTTAAAAATCTATTTAAGTCGTTGAATGTTAATTTTATAGATGCTTCTTGGTTTATATCGGATATCGTTAATAAAATAATTTGGGATTCGTGTAATGTACCATTGGGATTATAATATTCATCCATAAATGAGTTTTTAAAAGCTTCTAAAACATTTTGGTATGAATTATTACTTGCTATTACAAAATAAGCAGTAACACCATATGTTAGTGTTCGTATATAAACTAATTCTTCAAGGGAAGAGGGAGGGGCAATGAATAACCCATCTGAGGGTACATCCATTGAGATTGTGAATCCTTTGAATATAACTTCACTAATACATAGGCTTTTTATGTTTTTCATATTAAATTCTTGTTGTGCTATTTTTTTTAGTGCATTGCCAAACTCTTTATTATATGGGAAACAGTTCTCTATATTTGATAGAGATTTTAATTCTGCAAATTTTATAATATATGGTCTTTGAGGTGAAGTATAGCTCTGGAATTCTTTGGATTTCAGAGCTTCTTTTATCTTTTGTAGATATTCACTTCCCTTAACATCTTCCATACAAGTTATGTATGGAATGGGAAAATTAAAAGTTAAATCTATTGGATGTTTCTTATCTATATTTTCTCTATCGAAAGTTGTAGCGAAAGAACTTTTAGGAAATGTTGCTCCTACATATATGTGAGGTGAAGTTGCTAAACATTCCCATCTTTGTACTCCTATATATTGGTTACCAATAAAAAATTCGTCATCATTTTTACTATCATCAATAAGGGTGTCCCATTGAAAAATAAATTTATTTTGAACCGTATCTTTAGGGTTTTGTGGTAACTGTTCATTGTTTTTATTTACTAAATGTTCTTCTTTCTCACAAGCCATAAAGAAAGAAGTAGTTATGATATATAACAAATAAAATAATTTTTTTTCATTTTATACCATGCTTTTTCAGTTTACATTTTATCTATTTATATTGCCATAATATGGCTTTAACAATGTGCAAATTTATGCAATATATATGTAAAATCCATTTATAATAGAATTTATTTTATTGTAATGATTTGATTTAATCAATTGATTGTCAGTAGTGAATATAGAAAAAGACTTGTAATATTTATCTTTTTTATTTATTTCATTTTTTTGAGAAAGAAAGGTAATAATATTGGCTCCATCAGGTGCTTTAATTTTCTTTCGAATATTGGTCTTGTATCTATGAAAATATGCTTTGCATCCAAATAGCAGCTATTTCTTCTGTTTTAAAACCTGCAATCATCATACAACATAGCTGCATTTCTTTTTCATTTAAGCATGAATAGTTTTCCTTTAACATGGAGTAAAAATTGTCAAAAGATAAATCTATATGTTTACAAAAACTGTTTCATTGTATTGTTAATAGGTCATTATATTTTATGAAGTTAAATTTTTCTATTTCCTTTAAAAGTTTGGCACTTTGTTCTTTTTTCATATATGTGTAATTTATTAAAATGAATATCCAAAACTAATATAAGGGTAAATAAATGGTTCTTTTGTTACACCGTGTTTATCATTAAAACTAAAAGAAGGGCTTAATCCTATTCTAAATAGAAAACCTTTAGTTGATATGTAACGGTAACCTATATTAGAAAAGAAATAATATCCAAATGTTGTATTGGAAGTTAAATTTATTGTTTCATATTGATCCTTTGATTTTTCTATAAAAGAAATATGTTCGTTATATATTCCAAGATTAGAACCTAATCCAAGTTCTAATTTGTGCTTATTTCCAGAGGTGAGAAAGTTGACTTCGATAGGGAAAAATAGCCCTCTATTAGAGTTAGATGCTTTAATAAAAGAATCCCCTCCTTGAAAATAAGAAACACCAAGCCTATATCCCCATGGGGATATAGGAGTAAATCTTGAATCGAAAGAAACTCCAATAAGGTTAGAAGATCCTAAAAACTCTACATAGATATTTTTATCTCTTGTCTTTTTGAAAGATAAGGTGTCCTGTGCGAATATATTTGCAAAAACACCTATGGCAAACGATGCAAGTAAAAAACCTTTTTTTATCATATAATTTATTGATTTTGAACGTTGCAAAGTTAGACTTAATACTTTAAATCGCCATTTGTAAGCCTTTTTGTTAACTTGTAAACTTAATATATAACTATTTGATATTTAGGGTATATCACAAAAAAAGATTGTAAAAGTATAAACTGTCATTGGAATGGAGGAGCAGACATTAAAAAAGCTATGATATTAGCACCTTCAGGAGTTTTAAGTTTCTTTCGGATATTGGTTTTATATTTGTGTACAGAAAAAATACTTTGCATCCATATAGCTGCAATTTCTTCTGTCTTGAACCCTGCAACCATCATACAGCAAAGTTGTAGTTCTTTCTCATTTAGATCTGAAAAGTTATCTTTCAGCAGTGTATAAAAATTATCAAAAGATAAATCAATGTGTTTATAAAAATTGTCCCATTGCGTAGTTAGTAAAGAATTATTTTGTGTAATATTGAATCTATTTAATTCTTTTATAAATTTAGCACTTTGTTCTTTTTGCGTATATCTCAACATCGCAATTTGTTTGGCTACTTCAAAATCACGTAAAATGAACATCTTTGCTTCATCTTTTATATTATTTAATCCCTCCAATGTTTCTATTTGTTGGTGAAGAGCCACAATTTGGTAAGCTTGTTTTCTTTTTTTATTGATGTAGATTAATAGCCCTATACTTGCTATAAAAAGAGAACTTAAAGCAGCATATTTGTATGTAGATAATTTCTTTTCATAATTTTTTTTATCACAAAAGTGGGTATATGCTTGAATAGCTTCATCTAAAGAACTTCCATTCAAATTTCTTAGAAGAATTTCATGTCGTTCTATTGCCTTATACAGGCAATCAATTTGATTATCTGTATTATTATTCTCTCTAGCAAATTCTGCACACAGTTTATAAAATTCTATTTCAGCAAAATTAGTTTCCGGGTCTGTGTCATATTGTATAGCTAATTTTCTATGTTTATAAGCATTTGCTAAATCATTTATGGAGTAATAGCAATAAGTTAGTATAGAATGGCAGACAAACAAAAAATCATCTGTTTGTTTTAATGTTATAGCTTCCTGTAATTTATCAATACATAATGTCCATTGTTTAGTCTTATATAACGCAATACCTTGTAGGCATTTGATTTCATTATAATAAATATTGTTTTTATCAATGGAAATTTCTATTAAATTCAATAACTCATAGGCTTTTTTATGATTTCCTATATATAAAAAGCTTTTTGCCATTTGTACTTGAGTTGATATATCCATATCCCTAAATGCAATATCTTCAATACACTGGTTAGCTAATGTTTGATATTTAATAAATTTCAACATATTGTATTTGCGGATATACATATCTCCTAGATAGCCATATAAACAACATAGCCATTCTTTATCCTCTATTTGGCTTGCTATATCTATAGCTTTTTCTATAGCTTGCACCTCCATTTTTAAGTTTTTTTCTTTTTTGTATGTTTTGGCAAGAAACAAAAGGGATTCAAGTTGTTGTTGAATTAGTTTCTTTTTTGTGAAAATATGAATACTTTTTTGTAATAACCCTTTATGTGGGTAATAATTATTTATATAGTGATTTGCTAATGAAACCAATAAGAAATGAGTTGCTTCTTTTGAGTTATTAAGATTAGTGACCTGGGTTGAATCAATTTTAGAAAGATATAATCGAGGATTATTTTCTAAGAGTGTTATTTGATTATTAAAAAAGTCTTCTTCCTCATTGTTTTGTTGGCAAGATGTCTGTACTAACAAAATGATGATAACTAAAAAATATATAGATTGTTTTTTCATAGTATTATCAATAGGTTTGATTACAACTCAGTTTTTACATGTATTTTTCCGAAAGTCTTTTGTTCATTATGTACCCAGCACAATTCTCCGATAATCTTCTCCAATGGGAAATAATCAAGAACGCTATATTGCAGGTCAAACCCGGTATGCTCGAAATAATCCAGCGGGAGTGAAACGAAGTCTTTACGGAGTATTCCGTCTGTTTTGCAATATAATTCCAGCCATTCGGAGGTTTCGCCACTTATTGAAATTATTATCTTTTCAGACCTCTTCTTTGGTTGAACATCTTCTTTCATTGTCATATCGTAATTTTCTGAACAGAATATGCTTTATACTTCCGAAACATGCTGCAAATATAGCAAAATACATTTTCTCACTTTTATTTTTAGTGTATTTTTTATTTGCCAAATATATATTCACTTACCGATGAA
>CAJLBR010000062.1 GCA_905204915.1 uncultured Clostridium sp. | reverse complement strand
CCAATATGATGAGTCTTCGAATATTTGGTATACATAGTGTGTGCAGTATTGCACTTATGGCGCTAAGATCGGCAGTTGCTGCTGGAGTGTCAGCAGAAGTAATAAATGCAACCTTTATGGTACCAATGCTTTTACCTTTTATAGTTACTACTATATGGCAAACAGTAGCAGACATATTAGTAGCAGTGGCTTATATTGGTCTAATTTTAAATAATGTCATAGAAGCTTCTAAAAAATGGATTATTATAGGTCCTATAAGCTTGTATGTTATTTTTGGAATATTAAGAACAGTTATAGTAAATGTATTTAATGCAGAGTTATTAGGAAAGTTCTTAGCAAGTGGAGAAACTTGGGGACTTTCATTTATGTTCTTATCTCTTTTTCTTTGTTTAAAAAATAAAGACAAAAAAATAAAAAATCTTAAAAAAATTATATAAAAATTTATAAGGAATGTAATACTTTAGAGGTTACATTCCTTATTTAATTATATAAAAAATTAAACTCCTTGTATAAAGTTTTTATTTAATATATAATACAATTGTTAAATTTTAAATAAATAGTTTACAAATTTTTCTTTAAATGCTAAAATGAGTTTAGATGGTAAAAATAAACAAATGAAGATATAAATTTTAGTTTAAAAATATATACTAGTAATAGTTTAGAGGGGGAAGATAGTATGATAAAAAAATATGACGTAGTACAAGATGTAGAATCGTTAGAAAAGGCTATTGCAAGAGTAAGAAAGGCTCAGCAAGAGTTCTCAAAATTTAGTCAAGAGCAAGTAGATAAAATATTTCTTGCTGCGGCTATTGCTGCTAATGCTAATAGAATACCACTTGCAAAAATGGCTAAAGAAGAAACAAATATGGGAGTTGTAGAAGACAAGATAATAAAAAATCATTATGCAGCAGAGTATGTTTACAATAAATATAAAGATGTGAAAACTTGTGGTATTTTAGAAGAAGATAAATCATATGGAATTAAAAAAATTGCTGAACCAGTAGGGGTTATTGCAGCAGTAATACCAACAACAAACCCAACATCTACAGCAATATTTAAAACTTTAATTTCTTTAAAAACAAGAAATGGAATAATAATAAGTCCACATCCAAGAGCTAAAAAATCAACAATAGAAGCTGCTAAAATAGTACTTGAAGCGGCTGTAAAAGCTGGTGCTCCAGAAGGAATTATAGCATGGATTGATGTTCCATCATTAGAACTTACAAATATGGTTATGCAATCTGCAGATATAATACTTGCTACTGGAGGTCCAGGAATGGTAAAAGCAGCATATTCTAGTTCTAAACCAGCTCTTGGTGTTGGCCCTGGAAATACGCCTGCTATAATTGATGAAAGTGCTAATATAACACTTGCTGTAAACTCAATAATTCATTCTAAAACATTTGATAATGGAATGATTTGTGCATCTGAACAATCAGTAATTGCACTTGATAAGATATATGATAAAGTTAAAGAAGAATTTATAAAAAGAGGGTGCTATTTCTTAAAACCAAAGGAAATAGAAAAAGTAAGAAAAACTATAATTATAGATGGTTCATTAAATGCCAAAATTGTAGGACAAAGTGCATACACAATAGCTTCTCTTGCTGGGGTTAAAGTACCAGAAACAACAAAGATACTTATAGGAGAAGTTGAAAGTGTAGATTTTTCAGAAGAATTTGCTCATGAAAAGCTATCACCAGTACTTGCAATGTACCGTGCTAAGAAATTTGATGATGCTATAGAAAAAGCTTATGCATTAATTGAAGGTGGCGGATTAGGTCATACATCTTCACTTTATATTGATACAGATAAAGAAAAGGAAAAACTAGAAAAATTCTATAATACAATGAAAACATGTAGAGTACTTATAAATACTCCATCATCACAAGGTGGAATTGGAGATATTTATAACTTTAAATTAGCTCCATCTTTAACACTTGGATGTGGAACTTGGGGTGGAAATTCTGTATCAGAAAATGTAGGAATAAAACACTTAATAAATATAAAAACTGTAGCGGAGAGGAGAGAAAATATGCTTTGGTTTAGAGCACCAGAAAAGGTATATATTGAAAGAGGCTCACTTCCAGTAGCCTTAGAAGAACTAAAAAATGTTATGAATAAGAAGAAAGTTTTCATAGTAACTGATACTTTCCTTTATGAAAATGGATATACAAAATGTATAACAGATAAATTAGATGAAATGGGAATAGAACATACTACATTCTTTAATGTAGCACCAGACCCAACTCTTGCTTGTGCAAAAGAAGGAACAAAAATGATGCAAGCATTTAAACCAGATGCTATAATTGCAGTTGGTGGTGGTTCTGCAATGGATGCTGGTAAAATAATGTGGGTTATGTATGAACACCCAGAAGTAGACTTCTTAGATATGGCAATGAGATTTATGGATATTAGAAAGAGAGTATATACATTCCCTAAAATGGGCGAAAAGGCGTATTTTATAGCAGTTCCAACATCTGCTGGTACTGGTTCAGAGGTTACACCTTTTGCAGTAATAACTGATGAACAAACAGGAACAAAATATCCATTAGCGGATTATGAACTTATGCCTAAAATGGCAATTGTTGATAGTAATATGATGATGAATGCACCAAAAGGACTTACATCAGCTTCAGGTATAGATGCTTTAGTTCATGACTTAGAAGCATATGCATCAATGATGGCTACTGAATATACAGACGCACTTGCTAAAGATTCAGCAAAAATAATATTTGAATATTTACCAAGAGCATATGAAAATGGTGCAAATGATCCAGAAGCTAGAGGAAAAATGGCTAATGCAGCAACAATGGCTGGTATGGCTTTTGCAAATGCATTTTTAGGAGTCTGTCATTCAATGGCACATAAGTTAGGAGCTTTCCATCATATACCACATGGTATTGCTAACGCACTACTTTTAGATCATGTATTAAGATTTAACAGTGCTGAAGTTCCACCAAAAATGGGAACATTTCCTAAATATGATCACCCACATACATTAAGAAGATATGCTGAATTTGCTGAAAGTCTTGGAATTAAAGGTAAGACTGATGAAGAAAAACTAGAAAACTTAATTAAGAAAATAGATGAATTAAAAGAAAAAATCGGAATTAAGAAAACTATAAAAGAATATGGCATTGATGAAAAAGTATTCTTAGATACTTTAGATGATATGACTGAACAAGCATTTGACGATCAATGTACAGGTGCAAACCCAAGATATCCATTAATGAGTGAAATCAAAGAAATGTACTTGAAAGCATATTATGGGGAGGAATAATATATGAAATACAATTTAAATGAAAAAATCGCTGAAAGAAAAACTAAAGAAGTTTATAAAGATGGTGACAAAACAATAAAACTTTTTGTACCAAATTATTCAAAAGCAGATATTTTGAATGAAGCTTTAATTCAATCAAGAGTTGAAGAAGGTTCTAATTTAAATATTCCAAAACTAATTGAAGTAACAAAAATTGATGATAGATGGGCTTTAGTTTCAGAACATATTGAAGGAAAAACACTATGCGAAGTAATTAATGAAAATAAAGAAGATAGAAGTAAGTATCTAGAATTATTTGTTGATATTCAATTAGAAGTGTTATCTAAAAACATACCACTTTTAAATAGAATGAAAGACAAATATAGAAGAAAATTAACAGATTCTAATTTGTTAGATGAAAATACAAAATATGAATTATTACAAAGATTAGAGGGAATGAAAAATCATACTAAATTGTGTCATGGTGATTTTAATCCAACAAATGTAATCATAAAAGAAGATGGAAGTTATGCAGTGATTGACTGGTCACATGCAACTCAAGGAAATGCTTCTTCAGATGCAGCTAATACATATCTTGAATTTAATTTATGTGGTAGTTGTAATGTAGCAGATGAGTATTTAAGTATTTTTTCTAGAAAATCAGGGATAGAAAAAGAAAATATCCAAAAATGGATACCAATAGTTGCTGCTATTTTATTAGAAAAACATCCTGAAAATAAAGAAAAATTAGAAAAATATATAAATGTTGTAGACTTCGATTAATATAAAAAAATATTAAAAAAGTATTGCAAAAAGTGTCGAAAATGAAGTAAAATAAATATGAAATATTTTACAAAAGATAGAGGTATATGTTATGTCAAGAATATTCGACGTGATGTGCAATGTACTACACACATACATTACATTTTTTAAACATTTAAAAACAGATAAAATAATATGAATAAGGCTAGTACAGCGTCAATTTGGCGGTGTACTGGTCTTTTTATATTCAAAAAATTGAAATGAGTATTATAAATGTAGCAAAAACCAATAATAAATATTAGCAGGAGGAAACAGATGAAAAATAAAAATGGAATAAGTTTAATAGTTTTAGTGATAACAATAGTTGTGGTAATTATATTAGCTGCAGCAGTTATATTGTCTTTAACAGGAAACAATCCAATAAATAACGCAAGAATAGCAAATTTAGATCAAACAAAAGATGGAATAGAGTCATCAATTCTAGCGTATACAGGAAAAGCACAGTCACAAACTTTAGGATATTATACCGTAACAGAACTATTAACAGGAAATAGAAGTGAAACAGAAGAATATGGCATAATTGGTGATAAAGAAACAACAAATAACAACGATGAAGCAATTTATAACATAGATAAAAGCAAATTTGAAACAAAAATAGATACTTTACCATCAACGCCAACAGCAAATGGCGAATGGTATGTAGATGGAAATGGTAAAGTTTATCTAGTATATGATAAAAAAGAAA
>CAJLBR010000061.1 GCA_905204915.1 uncultured Clostridium sp. | reverse complement strand
CATATGTATATTTTTTAGTATAACTAAATATGTATTTATAATATATATTTATTTCAATTTATTAATATTAGAATCATAAAATACAAAAATTGTATAAATATTCCAAAATTAGAAAAAATATTATTGAGGTGTTTGTATGCAAATAATGAGCGGAAATTATTATTGGAAAGAAAAATCAAAAATAAAAAATGTATATCCATATTTAACTTCAAATTTGAGATGTGATGTTGTAATAGTAGGTGGTGGAATAACAGGTGCAATCACTGCTTATTATTTGGCAAAAGAAGGGGCAGATGTTATAGTAGTTGAAAAAAATATTATAGGATATGGAGAAACTTTGGCTTCATCTGCTATAATAGAAGCTCAAATGGATTTAGATATATTAAAATTAGAAAAATTTATAGGAAGTAATCACTCTAAAAAAATTTATAAAATGGCATATAATGCAATTGATGAAATTGAAAATATAAATGATACAATTGGAGAAGATTTAGGATTTGAAAGAAAAGATTTAATATATTTTACTAATAAATTTATGCAAAAATCACAAATGCAAAGAGAATATGAAAATAGAAAAAAACTAGGAAATGAATTGTTATTTTTAGATTCTCACGATATAATCGATATGCAAAATGGAATACTTACAAAAGGAGCAAGTGCTGTGTTAAATCCTTATATGTTTACCCAATCTGTTTTTGAGTATTTAAATAGGATGCCAAATGTAAGAATTTTTGAAAATACGAATATTGAGGATATCATTTCATCTTATGACAGTGTAAAATGTATCACTAATAATAATTTTAAGATATTATCCGATAGCTTAATTTTAACTTCTGGAATGGATGCTCTAAGGTATATTGGAAATGTCCCACTTGAAGTATCTAAAACATATACTGTTATAACGAAACCTATAAAAAATTATGATGAATTAAATTTAAATTTTACTGCAAGAGATAGTTCTGATCCACATCACTATATTAGATTTACTAATACGGGTAGACTTATATTTGGTGGTGAGGATACAAGAATCAATGATAGATTTTATGATGAAAAGTATTCTAATATGGTAGCCAATGATAGATATAAAAAGTTAAAGTTAAGTTTTGAAAAAATTTTGTATGGAATTGATAAAACTTCAATAGAATACGCTTCTAATGCATCAATTTGCAATACAAAAGATTCTCTACCAATAGTGGATGAAATACCAGATATGCCAAATTGTTTTTGTAATATCGGTTTTGGAACTAATGGAATTATACATTCTGTAATTGGTGCAAATATGTTAAAAAATGCAATAAAGGGATTCTATACTAAAGATATGAATATATTTAAGATTACAAGATAAATTACTTTAAAATCACACATATAATAGTAATTTTAAAAATATAATATAAGAAACGCTGAAAATCAAAATTTCAGCGTTTTTTCTTGAATTTATAGTAATTATATAATATAATGTAGGTGTTAAAATTTACCTTTAAATTTTGAAGGGTGGTAAAAATGAAAAAAATTAAACTTATATATAATTCGGGTGCGGGACAAAGTAAATTTAAGTACTTTTTGGATCCAATAATTGAAAAATTTATGCAAAATGATTTTGCTGTTACGGTTTTTAGAGCAGATGCAAATACCAATTTATATGAATTTTTAAAAGATAGCAATAATGAGGATTTATATGGTATTGTTGTTGCTGGTGGAGATGGTACCATCAATAGAGTAGTAAATATAATGATGAGAGAGCATATCGATGTACCAATTGGTGTAATACCAGCTGGAACATCAAACGATTTTGCAAAGCATATCAATATGCCTCAAAATTTTGTTGAGTGCATAGATAAAATATTGACAGGTAATGTCCAAGAAGTAGATGTGGGATTAGCTAATGACAAGTACTTTATAAATATTTGTTCAGCTGGTATTTTTACAAGTGCGCCACAAAAAACAGATATGAATTTAAAAAATGCAATTGGAAAACTTTCTTATTTTATAACTGGTGTTGAGCAAGTTTTTGAATTTAAACCTTTTAGTGTAAGAATTGAAACTGAAACAGATATTATAATAGAAAATGTAATGCTATTTTTAATATTTAATGGAAGTAGCTGTGGAGGAATGGACAAATTCACTGATGGTGCTAGTATTCAAGATGGACTTTTAGACGTGGTAATAATAAAAGAATGTACCTTTGCAGAAGCAAGTGTGCTTTTACCAAAAGTTCTTACTGGTAACCATTTTGAAGATAAGAATGTAATTTATTTAAGGGAAAAATGGCTTAAAATAAATAAAACAAAAGGAAAAGTTGATGATCCAGACGTTGATGGAGAATCAGGACTAAAATTTCCTTTAGAAGTAAAATGTATAGAAAAAGGTTTAAAAATGTTTTTATAGAAAGTTTTGGTGAAGTATGTGGAAAATTTAGAGCAAATAAAGAAAAATATGGAGCAAAGAGAAAGTTTATTTTCAGAATTTGCTTGTAAATCTAGTTTTGCAATAAGACTTAATGAGGAATCTAGTGATATAAGAGGAAGTTTTCAAAGAGATGTAGATAAAATTATACATACACTTTCTTATACAAGATATGCAGATAAGACTCAAGTTTATTCTGATATTAGAAATGATAATACTTCAACTAGAATGACTCATGTACAATTTGTTAGTCGTGCTTCTAGAACTATTGCAAGAGCTTTAAATTTAAATGAAGATTTATGTGAGGCTATATCATTAGGACATGATATAGGACATGTTCCATATGGTCATGATGGAGAGAGAATATTATCTAAGATATGTATGGAAAGAATGGGAATGCCTTTTGCACATAATATTCAAAGTGTTAGAACTTTTTTAGAAATAGAAAAGAAAGGTAAGGGGCTAAATCTTACTCTTCAAGTATTAGATGGAATAATGTGCCATAATGGTGAAATGCTAGAAAAAGAATATTATCCCAAAACCAAAAACTATTTAGAGTTTAAAAAAGAGTATGAAGAATGTCTTAGGGATAATGAAAAAATAAAAAGTATTAGGCCAATGACTCTGGAAGGATGTATAGTTAGAATATCTGATATTATAGGATACATCGGAAAAGATATAGATGATGCTATTAGACTTAACATGTTAAGTAAAGATGATATCCCAGAAAATATTAAAGAAGTTCTAGGTGAAAATAATGATCAAATAATGAATTCTATAATTTTAGATATTATAAATGAAAGTTATAATAAACCTTATATAAAAATGTCTGATAGAGTTAGCAAGGCAGTAACAGATCTTAAAGATTTTAATTATAAAAATATATATTATAAAGCATCAACAAAAGAGTTTTTAGAAGAGTGCGAAAAGAAATTTTTCTTTCTTTTTGATACATATCTGAAAGCTTTAAATAAAAAAGATACAAATAATGATATTTATCAAGTATTTCTAGAAGGAATGAGCGATAAATATATTCAAAATAATAGTAATGAAAGAAAAGTAATAGATTTTATTGCTGGTATGACAGATAATTATTTTGAATCACAATATGAAAAATATAGTAATGACTAGGAGGAAAAAACATGTACGATAAAAGTATAGATAAAAAATGGCAAAAAATTTGGGAAGATAAAAAATGCTTCCATGCTAAAGATGACTTTTCAAAAAAGAAATTCTATTCTTTAATTGAATTTCCTTATCCATCAGGAGCTGGACTTCATGTTGGACATATAAGACCATATACTGGTATGGATGTAATTTCAAGAATGAAGAGAATGCAAGGGTATAATGTACTATATCCTATTGGATTTGATGCATTTGGTCTTCCTACTGAAAACTACGCAATGAAAACTGGGATTCATCCAAGAAAGGTTACAGATGATAATATTGCTAATTTTACAAAGCAACTAAAGTCTGTAGGATTCTCATTTGACTGGGATAGAGTAATAGATACTACTGAGGATTCCTACGTTAAATGGACACAATGGATATTTTTAAAATTATTTGAAAAGGGACTTGCTTACAAAGATAAAACATACGTAAACTATTGTCCAAAATGTAGAGTAGTTCTTGCAAATGAAGAATCTCAAGGTGGAGTATGTGACAGATGTGACAGCCAAATAATTCAGATGGAAAAAGAAGTTTGGATGTTAAAAATAACAGATTATGCAGATAAATTATTAGAAGAATTAGATAACCTAGATTTCCCAGAAAGAGTAAAAACAGAGCAAAGAAACTGGATTGGAAAATCAACAGGTGCTGAGGTAAAATTTAAAATAAAGGATACTGATGAAGAACTAGAAATTTATACAACAAGACCAGATACAATATTTGGTGTTACTTATATGGCTATTGCACCTGAACATAAATTATTAGACAAGTTAAAAGATAAAATAAAGAATTTTAGTGAGATTGAAGAGTATAGAAAAGAAGCAACAAAAAAATCAGAATTTGAAAGAACTCAAATTGTAAAAGATAAAACAGGGGTAAAAGTAGATGGAATTGTAGTTATTAATCCTTTAAATGGTAAGGAGATTCCTTTACTTGTTACTGATTATGTAATGGTAAATTATGGAACTGGTGCAATAATGGCAGTACCAGCACATGATAATAGAGATTATGAATTTGCTAAAAAATTCGGACTTGATATAATCCCTGTTGTAAAGCCTCTAGAAGGAGAATTGCCAGAAGATTCAGCATATACAGGTGATGGTGTTGCTATTAACTCTGAATTCTTAAATGGACTTAGCGTTAAAGAGGCAAAAGCTAAAATGACTGAATATATGGAAGAGCACAAAATAGGATTTAAAAAATCACAATATCACATGAAAGATTGGGCTTTTGCAAGACAAAGATATTGGGGAGAGCCTTTGCCAATTGTAAAATGTGAAAAATGTGGCCTTGTTCCTGTACCAGAGTCAGATCGGAAGAGC
>CAJLBR010000060.1 GCA_905204915.1 uncultured Clostridium sp. | reverse complement strand
TTTCCCTACACGACGCTCTTCCGATCTTGAATTTGAAGATTCTTATGATAAGTTAATGATAGCAACAGGAGCAAGTAGTATAATACCTCCTATAAAAAATGTTAAGTTAGAGAATGTTTCAACGTTAAAGACTATGGAAGATGGAATAAAAGTAAAAGAATTATTAAATAAAGAAGAATATGATGAATTAGATATTTACTATATTACATCTTTATTAATAAAGTTTATGCTAGATAAATATGTATATTTAACTAGAGAAGATATAATAAATAACTATGATAGACAACTTACTGAAGCATTAAATTACTTTAATAATCACATAAAAAATATAAGAAGATAAATGGAGATTAACTAAAAACTAATCTCTTTTTATATATCCTCTTAAGCCTAGGTCTTAAGAGGTAATTTAGAGCCTAATGTCTCTAAATTAAAAATATTATTGTAAAATAACACTAAATAGAGTAAAAAATTATAAAATAAAATAAATATGTGGTACAATAATGGTAACAGCGAAATCACCAGGAGGCTGGAATATGAAACAAACAATTGAATCTTTTATTGAAAGAGTAAAAGTAGAATCTAATATTCATAAATTTATACAAGAAGATTTGATTTATAAACTAATAACTAATTTTAGAAAAAATTATGTTAAAATGAATTACCCTAAAAAGATAAATAATCCTCTAGATATAGTTTTGAAATTTTATAAAAATTATAATAAAGAATATTATGAAATTATTTTGGACGGAATAAATAGTTCCAGAATTATTATAAGTAAAAATGAAACAAAAAGTTTTGCTAGTAGAGAAAACAAAAGAGCAAACATAAAGCTTTCGGGAAATGATTCTGACGTTTTTATCCTTGCACATGAGTTTGCACATTATATTGATATAAACTCTAATCCACACATCATTCCCTATGAGTATGATTTTCTTTGTGAAGTATTTTCTTTTTTTATTGAAAAGCACCTAGAACTTTGGTTAGAACAAAAAGAATTTAATGAGTTAAAAGAGGTAAGAAGAAATAATAGAATGTATTATGAAGAAAAAATGTTAAATGCTATAGAATATGAACTATTTTGTGAAAAAAATTATATAAAAAACGGACAAATAGGTAAAGAAGATTTAGATATCAACAGAGTTAAAGAATTAATACATTATGATTATGACTTAAATGTTGGTTTAGTTAATTATTTATTACGTTATCCTTTAGCAAACATTCTTTCAGATTATTTGGTGAATAATAATATGATTAAAAATGATTCGGATATTTGTAGTGTATGTTTAAGAACTAATTTATATGAAGTTATAACAAATAATAATAAAATAAATAGGTTGGTCAGCAGAAGTAGTAAGTGACAAAGATGAAAAAGTAATATCTTCTAAATATATAGAAAATGTTTATGATGAATTAATTAAATTAGATAAATGGAGATTAACTAAAAACTAATCTCTTTTTATATATCCTCTTAATCCTAGGTCTTAAGAGGTAATTTAGAGCCTAAGGTCTCTAATTTAAATAATATTAGTGTATGATAATCATTTATTTAATAATTATAATTTTACTTTTAGAACTATGAAAAAGGTTATAATAATGATATAATAAGATTATAAAAAAATCAATTCAGGAGGTAAGTATGAACGATATAAAAATAGGTAATGAAAAGAATATTTTATTTTATAATGATGAAGAAGGTAATACCAAAATTGAAGTATTACTTGAAAATGAAGATGTCTGGTTAAATACCGAAGCATTAGCAACACTTTTTAATGTTAAAAGACCGGCAATTACAAAACATATAAATAATATTTATGAGGATGGTGAACTTGAAGAAAAAAGCACATGTTCCAAAATGGAACATGTGGGTAACAAAGGAAAACAAATATATAATACTAAGTACTATAATCTAGATATGATTATATCTATTGGTTTTAGAGTCAATTCAAAAAAGGCAATTAAGTTTAGAATATGGGCTAATAAAATAATTAAAGATTACATGATTCAAGGATTTGCTTTAAATTATGATAGATTTATGAAAGCAAGAAAAGCAGATCAAGAATACTTTAAAAGATTACTTGAAAGAATTAAATTAATTCGTACCAGTGAAAGAATGTTTTATCAAAAAATAACTGATATTTTTGCAGAATGCTCTATTGATTATGATAAAAATAGTGATTTAGCTTTAACATTTTATAAAACTATCCAAAATAAGTTCCACTATGCCATAACTGGAAAGACCGCGGCAGAAATAATTTATGATAGAGTAGATGCAGAAAAAGATAATATGGGACTTACCACTTGGAGAAATTCACCCGATGGTAAAATCCTAAAATCAGATATTGTTATAGCAAAGAATTATTTAGATGAAAAAGAAATTAAAAACTTAAATAATTTAGTAAATTTATTTTTGGATATAGCAGAAAATAATGCAGAAAGAAACATTCCAATGTATATGGAAGATTGGAAAACTGAAGTAGAGAATGCTTTAAAGGTTTTCCACTATGAAGTATTAGAAGGAAAAGAAAAAATATCACATAAAGAAGCTATAGAAAAAGCAGAAAAAGAATATGAAAAATATAGAGTTATTCAAGATAAAAATTATGTTTCTGACTTTGATAAACTATTACTTGAAATAAAAGAAATAGAAAAATAATAATACAAAAAAGTATTATGAAATATAATATACTTTGATGTTAGGATAGGTGATGTATATATGGAAAAATTTTATTTAGAAATACCTTCTTTAGAAAGAAAAGAAGAAATTATTGAATATTTTAATGAATTTGTAGAATGTAATTCAGATATTAATGGTGCTGGTTCTCTTGATAAAGTATTATATGGTTATTCTTTTGAAGAAGCATTAGATATGTGCTTAAATATGAAAAATGAAGAATATGCTAGAAGTTTAAATAGATGTCCTAGTGAAACCTTTTTACTTATTAGAAAAAATGATAATAAAATAATTGGAACAATCAATGTAAGATGGAATTTAACGGAAGAAATGAAAAAATTTGGTGGTAATATAGGTTATAGTATAAGACCTACTGAAAGAAGAAAAGGCTATAATAAAATCAATTTATATTTAGGTTTAATTAAGGCCAATAAACTTAATTTAGATAGAGTTATGCTCGACTGTGATGTTAACAATATTGGCTCCGATAGGACAATGAAAGCATTAGGAGGAGTATTAGAAAGAACAGAAATAGATCCTTATGATGGCATTCTAACAAATGTTTATTAGTTTGATGTTAAAAAATGTATAGACAAATATAAAGATGTATATGAAAAATTCATTGATAACAATAATTATATAAAAAAGAAAAGATAATATGAATTATGTATATCATGGAAGTAATATTCTAACTTGAAGAAATATTTATAAATGAACTTAAAAAATTAGAAGGAGATTAATCAAAAAAATAATCTCTTTTTACATATCAATTAATTTAAATACAAAATCACTCTTATAACCTTTTAATAAGAACGAAAAAATGATATAATTAATATATAAATCAGAGGGGGTATCAAAATGAATGAAATAAAAAAATATAATGAAACAATTTTTGAAAATGTTAAACATATTGATGAGTATGGTAATGAATACTGGTATGCTAGAGAATTAAAAAATATATTAGACTATAAAGAGTGGCGAAAATTTGAGGGTGTAATAGAAAAAGCTAAAGAAGCTTGCATAAATAGTGAATATAATATTGAAGACCATTTTGTCGGCGTCGACAAAATGGTTAAAATAGGATCAAAAACTGAAAGAAAAATTAAAGATTATAAATTATCAAGATATGCCTGTTATATAATTGCACAGAATGGAGATTCGAGAAAGAAAATTATAGCATTAGCACAAACATATTTTGCCATACAAACAAGAAAGCAAGAATTAACAGAAAAAGATTATTCTATGTTAACTGAAGATGAAAAAAGATTCTATCAAAGAAGCTTAACTAAAAAAGGAAATTATTCTTTAAATCAAGCGGCCAAAAAAGCAGGTGTCAAAAACTTTGATAAGTTTCATAATGCCGGCTATAAAGGCCTATATAATGGGGAGACCGCAAATGACATTGCTAAAAGAAAAGGTTTAAGATACCGTGAAGATATTTTAGATAATATGGGAAGTGAAGAACTAGCGGCTAATCTTTTTCGTATTACTCAAACAGAATCAAAACTAAAAAGAGAAAATATCTCTAGTGAAAATGAAGCAAATAATACCCATTACAATATTGGAAAAAACATTAGAGAAGTTATTGCTAAAAACGGAGGAACCATGCCTGAAGAATTACCAACACCAAATAAATCACTAAAAGAATTAGAAAAAGCACATAAAAACATAGATTATCAACAGAAATTATCACAAAAAAACTAAAAGATAAGGAAAAGTACAAAAATGAAAGATTTGGAAAAGAAAATAGAAGAAAATAAAAAAAGAAACAAAAAGTTTATGAAAGAGTTTGAAGAATATCTAAAAGAAAAAAATCTGAAAGATAAGACAATAAAGAAACATTTAAGTAATGTAGATTTATTTATAAATGACTATTTAAATTATTATGATATTGAAACCCCAGAGGAAGGAATAAATTCAGTATATTCATTTTTAAGCGGTTGGTTCATAGAAAAATGTATGTGGGCAACCGTTTATACAACTAAAGAAACCGCAGCCAGTATTAAAAAATTCTATGCTTACATGAGTGAAAAAGGATATGTCAAAAAAGAAGACTATAAAGAACTTTGTGAAGAATTAAAAGATAGTATGGATGAAATATTAGAATATTTAGATGCTTTTGATAATGGCACATATTATGATATGTTTTAATTAAAAGAGAGATATATGGAAAAAGACTTTAGTAATTTAATAAACGAAATAAGAAAATGCAACATTTGTGAAGATAAGTTTGGCTTCAAACCACATCCAGTAGTCATAGGCTCTGCTACTTCAAAAATAGTTCAAATAAGTCAAG
>CAJLBR010000059.1 GCA_905204915.1 uncultured Clostridium sp. | reverse complement strand
ATATTTAAACAGAAGGAATTCAAAGTTGTTGGAATTGTGGAATCTCCATTATATATTTCTTCTGAAAGGGGAACAAGTTCAATAGGAAGTGGCACAGTTTCATTTTACATATATACAAGACCAAATATTATAAATATAGATTATTATACAGAGATTTGTACAAGTGTTAAAAATGCTAATTTGAGTGTAACTAATAGTGATGAATATTTAAAATTAATAGAGGATGCAACTTCAAAATTAGAAGAAATTAAAGATTCAAGACAAGAAGCAAGATATAATTCTATAATAGCAGAAGCTAGTAAAAAAGTAGAAGATGCTAAAGCAGAATTTAATACCAATAATGATAAAGTAAATGGTGAGTTAGAAGATGCACAGGGAAAGATAAATGATGCTAAATCTAAAATAGAAGACTCAGAAAATGAAATTAAAACATCAAAGCAAAATTTAGCTAGTCAAGAAACAAATTTGAATACAAAATTTAGCGAGGCTAAGTTAAATATTCAAAATGCTGAAAAAGAAATAGAGGAAAATGAAAAAAATTTAAAAAATTCTGAAACTGAATTTAATTCTAAAAAAGTTGAACTTAACTTATCTAAACAAAAGATTGATGAAAATATAAGTCAATTAAATAGTCAATTAGACATGTTAAAAACTCAAAGAGAAACTCTTGTTTCAAATAACATGGATACTTCTGAGGTAGATCAAAATATTAGTAAAGTAAGTGCTAATATAAAATTACTAGAGTCACAAAAAGAAACAATTGATAATTCTATTAATGAAGCAAGTTTAAAAATAAGTAACGGTTATAAGGAAATTCAAACTGCAAAAGAAACTCTTGATAGTAAGACTAAAGAGTTAGAATCTAGTATGTCTACAGCATATGCCAAAATAAATACAGCTAAAGCGCAAATTAGCTCAGCTGAAAATAGTTTAGTAGATGCTAAAAAAGAATTAGAAAATAATGAAAATGAATTTAACAAAAATAAGGAAGAAGCTTTAAGCAAATTGCAGGATGCTAAGAAAAAAATTGACGATGCTGAACTTGATATTAAAAAAATAGAAAAAGGTAAATGGTACATTCAAGATAGAAATGATAATTCTGGATATGTTAATATATTAGATGCAATAAAAACTATGTCTAATATTTCTAAAATATTTCCTTTAATTTTTTATATAGTAGCAGTTTTAATTAGTCTTACATCAATGACAAGAATGATAGAGGAAGAAAGAATAGAAATTGGAACATTAAAGGCACTAGGCTATTCTAATTTTCAAATAATTTCTAAATATGTAATTTATGCACTACTTGCATGCGTAGTGGGTGGAATCTTGGGAATGAGTGTTGGATTATATCTTCTTCCTAATATAGTATGGATTTTATATGCTATGATTTATACAATACCTAAATTTTATGCTTCATATAGAGTGGATGTTGGACTTACTGGAATAGTAATTTCATTTATATGTATCGGAGGAGCTACAATTTTAGTTGCATATAAAGAATTAAAAAGTACAGCTTCAGCACTTATGAGACCAAAGCCTCCAAAAAATGGAAAAAGAATTTTGTTAGAGAAGGTTAATTTTATCTGGAAAAAGATGAATTTTTCTAATAAAGTTACCGCTAGAAATATATTCAGATATAAAAAGAGAGCTATAATGACAATAGTTGGCATTGCTGGATGTACAGGTCTTATGCTTACTGGATTTGGTATAAAAGATTCTGTATCTGATATTCCAACAGCACAGTTTGGTGGAATATTCAAGTATGATGCTAGTGTTACTTTGACAGACTCTAATAACATATCAAAATTAGAAGATTATCTAAATGATAATAAATATGTTGACAGTTACGTTGAAATAAATGCTGCGTCAGCAACTATAACAGGTACTAAAGATAGTAAAACTAGATTTAATGTAAATGTCTTTGTACCAGAAAAAAGTGATGAAATAAACAAGGTTATTAATTTAGAAAAAGAGGATGGTACTTTAGCTGAAATTTCAAATGACGGAATTATAATTTCAGATAAATTATCAGAAAAAATAAATGCTAAACAAGGTGATAAAGTAAAATTTATTGATGGAAATAATGTTGAATATGAGTTTTTAGTAACATCAGTAGTAAGAAATCATGTAGGACACTACGTTTATATGTCAAAAGAATTTTATGAAGAAAATATAGCAAAGTATGATACTAATATGATACTGTTTAATGTAAATACTGATGATGAATCTGTACAAAATAGTATCTTATCAGATATATTAGAAATAGATTCTATAGCTTCAGCATCAATGATTTCTACATTATTAAAAACAGTTAGTGATATGTTAAATACAATGAATTATGTGGTAGTGATTCTTATCGTATCTTCTGCATTGTTAGCATTTGTAGTTTTATATAATCTTGCAAATATCAATATAGGAGAAAGACAAAGAGAAATTGCTACGTTAAAAGTATTAGGGTTTTATGATAATGAAGTAGATAGCTATATAAATAAGGAAAATTTAATATTTACTTTTATAGCAGTGGCATTAGGACTTGTATTTGGTACTTTTTTAACAAGTGCAATAATATCTAGTATAGAGATAGATTCTTTGAAATTTATGAAAAATATATTGGTTAGAAGTTATATTTATTCATCAATTATAACAGTGGTATTTTCTATTATGGTTAATTTCATAATTCATTTTGTATTAAAGAAAATAGATATGATCGAAAGTTTAAAAAGTGTTGAATAAGGAGAGAAAATATGAAAGTTGTACTTCAAAGAGTAAAAAAGGCAAGTGTGACAGTAGAAAAAGAAGAAATTTCTAAAATAGATGAAGGAATTTTAGTGTTAGTAGGATTTAGTAAAGAGGATACTGAGGAAAAAATTCCTGAAGTTGCTAAAAAAATTGTGAACCTAAGAATATTTAACGATGATAAAGGAATAATGAATTTATCACTATTAGATATGGATTATTCAATTTTATCTGTATCTCAATTTACTTTATATGCAGATACTAAAAAAGGGAATAGACCAAGTTATATAAGGGCTATGAATGGTGAGAAAGCAATAAATTTGTATGATAAATTTAATGATGAATTAAGAAAATATACAAATAAGGTTTTTACAGGAGTATTTGGTACAGATATGAAAGTTGAATTAATAAATGATGGTCCCGTAACAATTACTATTGAAAATTAAAATTTAAAGTAAGCATATATGTGCTTACTTTTTTTGTTACTAAATATACCTAAAAAGTTTAGGTCATTTTTGTCATTATGTAATATAATAAAATACCTTACATTGATATGTCAAAATTTGGAAAAATATGTCAAAAAAAGTGAACATAAAATTGTATTAAAAATGTAATGCGTTTTTGATAATTTTTCATTGACAAGCATAATTCTTGGTGATATAATTTCGACAGAAAAACACAATATATGGTGTTTAAAAACTTACATACATACAAGGGGTGGTATTTTTTATGATTACTAAAATAATCAAAAGGGACGGTAGAAAAGTTCCATTTAATGTTGAAAAAATAGCCAAGGCAATTTATAAGTCTGCTAGTGCTGTTGGAGGACATGACTATGAAACTGCTATGGAATTAGCAGGAAAAGTTTGCGAGTATTTAGAACAAAATCTAGATACAAAAACACCAACTGTTGAACAAGTACAAGACGCAGTTGAAAAAGTTTTAATAGAAGAAGGACATGCTCAAACAGCAAAATCTTATATTCTATATAGAGCAGAAAGAACTCAACAAAGAGAAATGAGTTCAGAAATAATGAAAACATATGAACAACTTACTTTCAGTGATGCAAAAGATAGTGATATAAAAAGAGAAAATGCCAATGTTAATGCAGATACTGCAATGGGTACTATGTTAAAATATGGTAGTGAAGGTGCTAAAAAGTTCTATCAAATGTTTGTATTAGATCCAAAACATGCTGAAGCACATAAAAATGGTGATATCCATATACATGATTTAGACTTTTTAACATTAACAACAACATGTACACAAATTGATTTAATAAAATTATTCGATGGTGGTTTTTCTACTGGTGAAGGTCATTTAAGAGAACCTCAAAGTATTGGAAGTTATGCTGCTTTAGCTGCAATTGCTATTCAATCAAATCAAAATGATCAACATGGCGGACAAAGTGTACCAAACTTTGAATACGCTATGGCACTTGGTGTAAGAAAAACATACAAAAAAGAGTATTATAAAAATTTAGTAAAAGCTATAGAACTTCTAACAGAAAAAGAAAATTCAGAAGAAGTTGTAGATGAAATTAAGAGTGCATTAGAAGAAAAAGATCTTGTACCAACTCTTGAAAATACAAATGGATATTTAGAAGAAGAAAAGAAAGAACTTTTAAAACATTTCGATGAAAAAATGGTTGAAAAGTTACAAAAATTTGCTAGTAAATATGCTTACAAAGAAACAGATAAAGCAACTTACCAAGCAATGGAAGGATTTATACATAATTTAAATACAATGCATTCTAGAGCTGGAGCTCAAGTACCATTCTCATCTATTAACTATGGACTTGATACTACTCCAGAGGGAAGAATGGTTATGATCAACATTTTAAATGCTACTGAAGCAGGACTTGGAAATGGAGAAACACCAATATTCCCAATACAAATATTAAAAATTAAAGATGGAATAAACTATAATCCAGGAGAACCAAACTACGATATATTTAAACTTGCATGTAAAGTATCAGCTAAAAGATTATTCCCTAACTTCTCATTTATAGATGCCCCATTCAATTTACCTTATTATAAACCAGGAGATTATAATACAGAAATTGCATATATGGGATGTCGTACAAGAGTTATGGCAAACGTTTATGACCCAACAAGAGAAGTTACTTGTGGAAGAGGAAATTTAAGCTTTACTTCAATAAATTTACCAAGACTTGGTATTGAAGCTCATGGAGATGTAGATAAGTTTTTTGAAATGCTAGATGAAAAGATTGATTTAGTAATAGATCAACTTATGGCAAGATATAGAATTCAAGCTAAGAAGAAAGCTATGAATTATCCATTCTTAATGCAACAAGGTGTTTGGTTAGATTCAGATAAATTAAAACCAAATGATGAAGTGGGAGAAGTTTTAAAACA
>CAJLBR010000058.1 GCA_905204915.1 uncultured Clostridium sp. | reverse complement strand
GAGATATTGGCGTGACTGGAGTTCAGACGTGTGCTCTTCCGATCTGGAGTATAGAAAAAAATGTCTAAATATAGTATAATTTATTTGTAAGAAAATAATATGTGGAGTAGATTAAGATGAAAAAAAACAACATTAATTTTATATTTGGATTATTAGACAGGAAAAAAGTTGCTTTATGCTTGTTTATTGAGGCCTTTTTAGATTTTATTTACTACGTTATTCCTTATACTTTTGCTCTTTTTTTAACAATGCCTTTTACTATTGAAAAAGCAGTAATTGTTGCTTCGATATTTATTGCTTCTAAATCAGTTAGATGTTTTGTGTTATATTTAGAGAGAAAAGTTATGGATAATTATTTATATGATTACTCTAATGTTCAATATTTAGAATACTACAAAAAATTAACTAAAGTGCCTGTAGAAACTTTATCTAAGTACCAAACAGGATATTTAGAGAATATAATAGAAAAGATATCTGAGTTAGTTAAAAATATTCTTAGTGCAGAATATATAGGAATATTATTATCTTTTGGATTTTTCTTTCTTACTGTATTTCAACAATCAAAAATTTTATTTGTAACATCGTTAGTATTAAGTATTTTATGTGTTATGATAAGTGTATACATATTAAAAAAATCAAATAAACATGTTGAAGATTTATATGATAAAGAATATGAGTATTCATCTGTATATCAAGACTTTATTAGTAATATTAGAACTGTTAAAGCATTAAATGATAACAAATATTTTGAAAAAATTATATCAAAAGAAGGAAACGAATGTTATAAAAAACAAAACAAGTATGTTAAATGCTATTCATTAGAAGAATTAATAAGAAACATTTTAATAGTGATACCATTTGCATTAGCAATTATAAAGGCAGTTATAGATTTATCTAATGGAATTGATACACTAGGAATAATTACATTTTATATATCTATTTATTTAGAAATGGGATTTATATTTGATGAATTATCTGGAACAATTGTTAGTGGATTTGAATTAAAAGCATTAAAGAAAAAATGTATTCAATTATGTAGTAAATTAGATGAAAGGGAATTATTAACTAATTTTAATAAAATAGAATTATCAAATATAGATTTAAAATATAAAGAATCTAATTTTAATATTAAAGTTGATAATATGGTAATAAAAAATAAAGATAAAATTTCAATAACTGGGAAGTCTGGTCAAGGAAAAACATCTATAATCAACTTGATTTTAGGAAATATAACTACTTATAAAGGAAATGCTAAAATAGATGAAAATAATATGAGAGATTATAGACTTGACATAGGAGTTGTAAGTCAAGAAATAGAATTATTTAATATGACTATAAAAGAAAATTTATGTTTAGATAAGAGTATTTCAGATGAAAAAATAATAAATTATTTAAAAGAATTAGAACTAGATGAAATTCTAATGTTTGAAGATGGAATATATACCATAGTTGGTGAAAAAGGATTAAAACTTTCAACTGGTCAAAAAAGAAGAATAAATATTTTAAGAAGTTATCTAATGGAAAAAGATGTTTATATTTTAGATGAGCCTACATCTAATTTAGATAAACATACTGAAGAAATTGTAGTGGATTTTATATTAAAACACTTTAAAGATAAAACATTAATAATTGCTACACATAATGAAAAAATAAATGAAATATGTAATAAGTTTTATCACTTTGATAACCATAAATTATTATTAAAAGACAATGCTTAGTTGGCATTGTCTTTATAATTTTCAATATGAGGTATATATTTTTTTAGCGTATTATTTTGTGTCTTTAAAAATTCGATTTTAGTTCCAATTGCTTGTTCATCTTCAAAATATCCAAGATGATGAAATTTATTTTTTACTTTGATTAAGCAATTAATATTTTCTTCTAGTGCTTTAACAATATTTTCTATAATATATTCTTCTTTTTTAGGCTTTGGTTCTTCTTTAACTTCTGGAAATTTAATCTCATATCCTATAATTAAATTTCTAATATATTCAGACTGAGATAAATTTAATTTTGAAGACTCTCTTTTTAGAATAAACTTCTCATCATCACTTAAAAATACATTAACTTTATTATTTCTTATTCTCATAATTTGAAATCTCCTTTCTAAAAATTTAAGGGTATGGGAATTCCCATATAGAATTTGTATGGGAGTACAAATTCAGTGCTTGCCAGACACAATATGTGAGTACGTACTCACACATTTTCAGTATAAATTAATTCATTTAATATGATTTCTTCTTCTGTATTTTTATAATTATTCATTAATTTTACCCATTTAAGTTGATTTATTTTTTTACTGTTTTCAGATAGTTTTTCATCTGATTTTTTATAACTTTCCATCAAATTATTTAATAAATTTTCTGCATCTTTACTTACTGAAATAAGATGATTAGTAAGTTCATCTTTCATTAAAAGTGTAGTGTAAAGTGCTTTTTTATGTGCTTTTAAATAATCAAGTCTTAACATTCCATACTTATTAATTGTTTCTTTTTTATTATCTTTTAGAGTTAGATTTGGTAATTCATAATCACCAGTTTTTATATATTTTAATTCCATAATTTAATCATTTCCTTTCGTGTTTGGTTTGTTAGGATTGTAAGTAACAATTCCATATTTTGTTTCAATATCTTCTTTATTTATAATTGATTTTGTTTTTATTTCAGTAGGTGAAATAGGCACTATTCTTATAATTTTTTCGTCTTTTTTAGGTGTGAATTCACCAATAATATTACCTGTATCTTCATCAACTCTTTCATAAAGTTGATACATTTTTGTTTCATAAAATTCATTTAATCTATCTAAATATTCCTGTACTTGCTCATTAGAAATATTTGGACTACCAATAATAAATTCTTCTTTACCATTTATCTCAACCGGTACTAATACATCTAATATTCCTTTATCTAAAAACCTCATTAGGTTATTAATATAACTCTTTCTAAAATTAATTTTCTCTATATGAAGTTCATTGTTTTTATCTTTTGTTAAAATAACTGACTCAATAAATTTTGATATAAATTCTTGTTTTTCATCTTTGGTTTTGCTTTCCCAATTTGTTTTAACAACATCATTTAAAGTGTCTAATCTTATCATAGTTTCTCGTTCAATATCTCTATCTGCCATTAATTGTTGTGGGGTAAAAGTTATATTATCTAGATTTAATAGTTCTGATTTCTTTTGTTCTAAAATTTCTAATTTTTCTTCAATAAGTTTGTAATCTTCTGAAAAATCTTCCATCTCAACAATACCACTCATATATGCTTTTTTAATACGTTCTTTTTGTTTTATTAACCCATTAATCTCTTTATCTATATCATCAGTTTTTGTAGGCTTATGGTCTGCTAGAATAGGTAAAAAATACTTTTTAACTGCCATATCATATTCAACTAAATCATATATAAATTGCATTAAACATTCTTCTATTTTATCTTCACGATAATTTAAATGGCATTTCTCACAATTGTAATACATATACTTTTTCTTCTTACCACCAGAACCTTTACATTTCATTATTCTTCCACAAGTATGGCATTTAATCTTTTGAAAGAATAAATAAACTCTATCTCTAGTATAAGTTCTTTGATTAACTTCTTTTTGTCTTTGACATTCTTCCCACATTGCACGTGATATTATTGGTTCTACAACATTCATATAAATAACAGGTTCTTTGTTTTCTTTTTTAGCAATTCTTTTATATTGCTCATAATCTCCCATATAGATTTTGTTATCAATTATTTTTTGAATAGTCGTGTCCTTCCATTTTTTTGGATTTAATAATTTTTCTTTATTAAAGATATTTGATATTTGCTGAAAACTTTTGCCTTCCAAATACAACTTAAATATTCTTTCAATAACAGGTTTAGTTGTTTCATCAACAATAGTTTTTTTATTACCATCTTTCTTATATCCTAGTGGGGCAGGACCTGGCAGGTGACTTGACTTAATTGCTCCATTAAGTCCAAATTTAGTTCTTTCCGATACAATTTCAATTTCTAACTGTGATAATACTGTTAGCATTCTTACAAAAAATCTTCCGTTAGCAGTAGAAGTATTAACATCATCTCTATCACAAACTAAATAGCAATTATATTCTTCTAACTGTGATATAAGTTCTTCTAAATCACGAACTGAACGAGTAACTCTATCTAATTTGTAGGCTACAATATAATTAATTTTTCCAACTCTCATATCTTGTAGCATTTCTTGAAATGCTGGTCTATGTTCCATATCTTTTGCAGATATTCCCGCATCTTCATAAACCTTAAATACTTCATAGCCTTTAAACGCACAGAGTTGTAATAACTTTTCTTTTTGTTCTCCTAAAGAAAATCCTTCTCGTGCCTGATCCTCTGTTGAAACACGAATATAAACTGCTGCAATCATCCTTTCATTACTCATAATTTTTCCTCCTTTTCTTTTAATGAAAGGCACCAAAAAAGGTGTCACATAACAAGACACCTTATACTTTATATTGATTATTTACACGACAAAATAAACCAATATTATGGGAGTATATAAACTCTCAATTAATTAATGCCTTGCTATGTATTCTGATAAATCAGCAATAGGGATTTTCTTCTTTAAATTCCCAACATAAAAGTATTTTTGTTCATTAAAGAACAGATATAATTGGTTATTTATAATAACCTTATGAGGTTCGACATACGCTAAATTCGTATGCTCAACAATTCTTAGATGACCCTCTATAATCTGATAGGGTCTATTGTTAAATTTGCAAGACCAATTAATTTTGGTTTTGAGTTCATCACTCATATTGATTTTCTTTTTAATTATTCTAATCATATCACATCACACCTTTCTTTACAATAACGCACAAAAAAATCAATCTTTTCAGATTGATTTAATCAATAACGTCACATTGGTGCGACGATTTTATCTTATGGAGCGGGTTGTGGGAATCGAACCCACGGCAAAAGATCGGAAGCCTTTTATTTTACCACTAAACTAAACCCGCAAAATGGTATAAAAATGGTGCCGAAAGTGGGACTTGAACCCACACGGTATTGCTACCACCAGATTTTGAGTCTGGCGCGTCTGCCAATTCCACCATTCCGGCATCAATAAAACTATTATAGCATATATTTTTTTAGTAATCAATATTTTTATAAAT
>CAJLBR010000057.1 GCA_905204915.1 uncultured Clostridium sp. | reverse complement strand
CACCTTGTTGAGGAGCACACCAACCAATACCATGTGTTAATCCTGAAATATCTTTTATTTGTTTTGCTTTTACCCATCTTCCTTCTTCTGGAATTGGAGCTGGTCCATGGTTTACACCTTTAGCAACTGGACACATTTTTTCTACTTCTTTTGAATAAATCATTTAATTACCTCCTAAACTTGCAAATATCATTATATCACACTATTTTCGATTTTTAAATACATTTTTTGACTTTTTTTTACAAAATGGAAAAAACCAGTACTTTTAATGTACCGGTTTTACTCCTTTTATTTTTCTTTTTCCATATAGTTTTTTTAGTACTTTAAAATTTCTTTTTAGAATAAATAAAATTACTACTATTGTAATTAAAAAGATTGCTGTAAGCAAAATATACATTAAAGCATACATTACTCTATAGAAATTTACTTCACTAAGATCAACGCTTACTCTTGGGACGCCATCAATTTCTTGCAAAATAATTTTGCCAAAGTTTTCAAAATTGCTTACTTCTATTCTGCTATTTGTCCGAACTATTGTAACTCCTTCTGGAATACTTTCTTTATCGCATTTATTTTCAAAAACTTTTATTGCGAGTTCTTTGTAATATTCCTGCTGTTCCTTAGTAATTGGATCCACTCTTTGATAAGATATACTGGATAATATAAGCACACCAAAAAGTACTGCTAATACAACTGGATAAACTTTCTTTATTACCGCTTTTAATATCTCTACTAATTTATCATAGCTTAAATCTTTTATACTATGGATGATATTTATCCTCCTAACAATTATGTTATAAGTTTTTATTTAGCATATAGATTATAGCACCAAATTTACATAAAGTCAAATAAAAAGTGAGCAATTATATTTGTTCACTTTTTATTATATCTATTCTAATATTCTTAAGCATTTTCCTTTTTGTCTTTTTTACTCTTTTTTTCTTTTTTCTCTTTTATTTCTTTTTTTGTCTCATTTACTTTTGTTTTAATTTCATTAGACTTTTGGATAGCTTTTTCATCAATTTTATTAGTAAAGTTTCTTCTTATAGCTGCAAAATTATTTAATAATCTACCACTGAATACTATAACAACTGCAAGATATATATCAACATTTAATTTTTCGCCTATTAATACTAAAAATGTTGCTATAATGGAATTTCCAAAAAATCCAGATATAAATAATTTCATATCAAACTTTTTTTCTATATTTGCAGTAAAAGCTCCGAAAACTGAATCTAAACATGCCAAAATTGCTACTGCAATGTAATTTGAGTATGAATAAGGTATTTCAACATTTAATCCAGTTAATATTCCAGCTATAACAAAAACTAGCATTATACATACGCCTGCCACTTAAACACACTCTCCTTTACTTTTGATTTTCATTGTATACGGTAGCATTTTTTAGTGAAAATGAACCATTAAACTTTTCTATTTTAATTTCTTTTTCTCTTACGACTTCAACTTGAACACCTAAATCTTTTAAGGTATCTGCAACACCATTTTTTATGTTCATAGCACTTTCTAAATATTGTGAATTTCCAATTGCTTTAATTGTGAATGGAGCTGCTACTTTTTGATAATTTACTTGAATTACTGGTCCAACACAACGAATAGCAGAAGTCGAAATAATTCTTTGACCGTTAACACTTATAGCCTCAGCACCAGCAGCTTTAAGTTCGTTTACTACTGTTAACACATCACTATCATGTACTAACGCATCTGTTCTTAGTGTACCGTCTGTTAGTACGCCATCATTTAATGTAACTGTTACTCCTTCACCAACTAAATCTACTGTTCCAGATAAAGCACTTAGTTCTTCAATATCTTTTTTCATTGATGCTATAAGAGTATCATTTTCACCAGAACTAGTTTTATATTCTTCAACTATTTCTTGGCTTTCCTTATACTTTTTATCTAATTCATTATATTTGTTTTGCAAAGCTACAAGGTCATCAGCAAGTTCTGACTCTCTCTTTCCTTGTACCACTTCCTCAGTATTACTTATAGTTTTCATCTGAGCTGCAAGTAGCATACTTAGAAAGAAAAGTGCAATACCAATAATGATATAAGCAATTATAGAATTTTTATTTATCCAACTTATAATAGCTTCTTTGTTAATTTTCTTTTTAGTAATTTTTTTTGTATTTTTTTCTGACAAGATAAATCACTACTCCTAATAACTTGAAAATATTGGATCAGATTTAGTCATATCGATGATTCCGGCTGACCCTTCCGGAAGTTTGTCAATTATAGCTTTAAGTAAAGAAATGCTATAATTGATATCACCACTTAAATTAAACTTGACATTAAGTTTATCATCTAAAGTCACTGTTGTCAAGGAATTTTCAAAATTTACCTTTGTTATGGTATTGTCTTTAAAGTTAGCATCAATCTTTTTCTTAAGTTCAAAAAAGCTATTTAATTTTTGCACATATGCATCATCTATCTTAGTACCAAGCTGTGCATCATTACTAAAACTTATTCCTAAAATAAGCTCTTCATCTTCTGATTTTTCCTTAACATCACTACATTTTTCTAATATATAACCGTTTTTATCTAATCTATAATATACATTATTTTCTTTGTCATAGGCAAAATATATGCTGGATCTTTCTTCTACTTCAGCAATTATTGTATTTGGTAATTTTATTTTAATTTTTGTACTTTCGACAAAAGGTAAATCTACCTTTACATCGCTAAAAAATCTTTCTATAAAGATATTTTTTCCAAGTTCAGACTTAAGCGAAGCTACTATATCTCCATTTGTATAGATTTTATTTCCTTGTGCTTCTATTGATTCTATATTAAAATATGGAAGTTTTAATACTAAATATACTCCACATATAAGTAGCCCTATTAGAATAAAGGTAAATACAACTTTTATTTTTTTTCTCATTTTTTCTGCATTCTTTTCTTCTATAATTTTATTTATCTTTATTCTACTTTGGTTTGCGTCATAGTTTGGAGTTTTTATATTATTTTTTGTATTACTTGTCCTTGCAACGTTTTTCGTATTTTTGTTCATATCCTCACCACTCTAAATTGAATCCATTATATTAAGATATATGTTTTTCTCCACATCTTTCTTTTGTGCTTTTTTAGCATTTTGTCCCATTTTTTCTATTTTGTTATTATCTATAATATCATTTAATGTATTATACAAACTTTCTATACTAAGCTTATCCTCTTCAATTATCTTAGCTGCATCTATATCTTCCAATACCTTTGCATTATAATATTGATGATTTTCTGCAGCATATGGATACGGAATTAATACAGATGCCTTTTTAGCAAGTGCAAGTTCTGTTATAGTCATAGCACCTGATCTAGTTATACAAATATCAGCTGCATTATACATATCTTGCATATCATAAACAAATTTTTCTATCTTTATATATTTAGATAAATCTATATTATTTTCCTTTTCTATTTTTTCTTTCTCTGTCACTACCAAGTCATAATTTTTATTTCCTGTAACAAGCACAAAGAACATTTTCTCATCACGTTTTACACTAACCATATCTAAAACTACTTGATTTAATTTTCTTGCTCCTTGACTTCCACCAGTAACAAAGATTATTTTTCTTTCCATGTCTTTGTAAGTACCTATATTTCTAACAGATAAGTTTAACTTTTCCTTAGAATCTTCTCTATCAAGATTATCTATATCTTCTTCATTAAACTTAGCTGGAGTACCTGTATATGCAATATTTTTTCTATTTTTTAATCTCTTCCTAGCATCTTCAAATCCGATCATAACTCTACTAGCCTTTTTAGCAAGTAATTTTACAGAAACTCCTGGGAAAGCGTTACTTTCATGTAGTATATATGGAACTTTTAGCTTTTTAGCTGCAAGCATAACAGGAACACAAATATAACCACCAGTTCCTATAACTACATCTGGTTTAAATTCTTTTATTATTTCCTTGGCATCAGAAATACCAAGATATGCATTATGTAATGCCTTGAAATTTTTGGGCGTAAGCGATCTTATAATTTTGCCTGTTCTAATATGTTTTATATCAAAGCCAGCATTTTTTACTAATGAATTTTCTAGTCCATCTTTTGTTCCAACGAATAAAATTTCTGTATCCTTTTTATTTTTTAATATTATATTTGCAATAGCAATGGCTGGATTTATATGTCCACCAGTACCAGCACAAGCAAAAAGAACTTTCATAACACTCTCTCCTATATCATTTACAATTTTTAGAAATATTTAACAATATTCCCATAGTACATAAGTTAATAAATAACGCTGTTCCACCATAACTAAAGAATGGAAGCGGCATACCAGTAACTGGCATCGTGCAAGTTACAACCGCAATATTTACTAATATTTGCAGCGCAAATACGCTAGTTATACCCATGGCTATTAATGAGCCATACATATCTTTACATGTCATAGAAATCTTATATCCTCTAAATATGAAGAATGCAAATAATGCTAAAACTACTGTTGTTCCAACAAGTCCTAATTCTTCACCAAGTACTGAGAATATAAAGTCATTTTGAGCTTCTGGTAACCAAAGATATTTTTGTCTACTCTGTCCTAATCCTCTACCAAAGATTCCACCAGATCCAATTGCATAAAGACTTTGAGCAGCCTGCCAGTTATCCCCAGTTATATCTTCTTCTGGATTTAAGAACGCAAGTATTCTTGTTCTTCTGAAATCCTCTGCCATGATGAATGCTCCACCAGCTACCAAAACTATTAAAAAACCTGCAATAAATAATTTCCAATTTATCTTTATACCACTAGCAAATATAATAGATACGGCAGCCACAACCATAACTAATGTTCCACTCATGTGCTTTTGCAAGAACATTACTACAACAACAGCTATAAGCATTAGAGCTGGAATTATATAACCTTTTATATTCTTTGTCTTTTTATAATTTACAGATATATAAGTTGACATAGCAAGTACTAATGCAATTTTCATTATTTCAGAAGGTTGGAACTGGAATGCTCCAAATCCTAACCAACGTGTAGCACCATTTCTTTCTTGACCAATTCCAGGTATTAAAACAGCTATAAGAAGTATCAAAGCTACAAAGTAAAACAAATAACTCCACTTCTTATATATTCTATAATCTATTTTAGAAATTACAAGCATAGCAACTACGCCTGCAATTCCCAAAATCAATTGTCTTGTTAAAAAATAATTACTATCTCCAAAAGTGCTTAACGCATAATATGAACTTGCAGAAGCAACCATTACTAATCCAATACATAATAAAATTATTATTGTTATTAGCATGGTAAAATCTATTTTTTTATCAACTACTTCACTCTTATTAAAAACTTTCTTTTTCATTTTTACTCCAAATTAAATAAAATAAGCTAATGCACAAAGTGCTAAAGTTAT
>CAJLBR010000056.1 GCA_905204915.1 uncultured Clostridium sp. | reverse complement strand
TAACTGAATAAAAAAGTCGAAAAGAAGTTTAATTTAGAACTATTTTTATAGCACACAAATTTGTTATTTTTTAGAGAAATGATAGAAAAAACAAACTATCATTTCTCTTTTTTATACTTTAAGTCAAAAAATATAATAATTTTAGTAAATTCTTAGTAAATTTTGTAAAAAATAATAGCCAAGTCCCAAATTGACTGAATTATTATTTTTTATTGGATTTTTTTACAGTCCCATTTTTGTGTTATTTATAATTTTAATGATGTATTAATTTGTGAAAAATATGCGTAATTTCTTTATTTTTAGTAAAAAGTGTAGTAAAATATAACTGTTAGAATTAATCTTAAAAAAAGGAGAAAAAATGCAAAAAGTATGGAAAGTAAAAGAATATAATGAAGAATATATAGAATATATTAGTAAGAAGTATGGTATTTCTAATATTTTAGCTAAGATGTTAGATTTTAGAGGAATAGATGAACAAAGCATAGAACTTTATTTAAATGGAAGTTTAAAAGATTTAAAAGACCCATTTATAATTAAGGATATGGATAAGTTTACTAAAAGGGTAAAAAAGGCAATTGATAATCACGAAAAAATTTGTATATATGGTGATTATGATGTAGATGGTATTACTAGCATAGTAGTAATGTATCAGTTTTTAACTGGACTTGGTGCTGAAGTAATATATTATTTGCCTGACAGACTAATTGAAGGATACGGTATAAATAATAATGCAATAGATGAAATAGCAAAACAAGATGTGAAATTGATGATTACTGTAGATTGTGGAATTACTGCAATTAATGAAGTTGAGCATGCTAAATCTTTAGGAATTGATGTATTAATAACTGATCACCATGAGTGCGCAGAAAAGCTACCAGAAGCTTATGCTATAGTTAATACAAAACAAAAAGATGATAATTTTAAATTTAAAATGCATGCTGGTGTTGGAATTGCATTTAAGTGCATAACAGCACTTTCAAAAGTATATGGACTTGATAAAGAAAGTTATTTGAAATATTTAGATATAGTTGCAATAGGAACAATATCTGATATAGTATCTTTACAAGATGAAAATAGAATAATATCAAAATATGGTCTTGTAGAAATGAAAAAAACTAAAAATATAGGACTTAAAGCTTTGCTAAATTTAATTAATTTTAAAGCTATGGATAGTTTTATGGTATCATTTGGGCTTGCCCCAAGAATAAATGCATGTGGTAGAATGGGAAATGCAAGTGTTGCCGTAAAATTATTACTAGAAAAAGATGAATCAAAAGCTAAAGAACTAGCTTTGTTGCTAGATGGAATGAATGTAAAAAGACAACAGATAGAAAAAGAGATATTTGACGATGCAATAAAAATAATAGAAGAAGAAAAATTGTATAAT
This sequence comes from uncultured Clostridium sp., assembly GCA_905204915.1. Classification (GTDB taxonomy): domain Bacteria; phylum Bacillota; class Clostridia; order TANB77; family CAG-465; genus CAG-465. Next base: position 4,285 of record CAJLBR010000056.1, on the reverse strand, counting down.
AAAAATTCTTTAGTTTTATACGGCGAATCTTGGCATAATGGTGTTATTGGAATTGTTGCATCAAGACTTGTAAATATTTATTACAAACCAGTAATACTTCTTACAAAGGAAAATGGAATGATAAGAGGGTCTGGTAGATGTCCAATGGGATTTTCTTTATATGATGCGTTAAGTGAATGTAGTGAAAGTCTAATACAATTTGGAGGACATGAATTAGCTGCAGGACTTACAATTGAAGAAGGAAAAATAAAAGAATTTTCAGATAGATTTGAAGAAGTTGCTTTAAAATATAGTGACATATTATCAGAGCAGGTTTTAGATATAGATTTAGAATTAGAACTTAAAGATCTTAATGTTCAAATATTAAAAGATATAAATACATTAAAACCTTGTGGCCAATGTAATCCAGCTCCATTGTTCTTATATAGAAATTTAAAAGTTCAGGCTATAAGAACAATTAAGGACGATAAGCATTTGAAATTTGTTTTAAAAGATTCAAATAAATTAATTGATGCTGTTGCATTTTCACAAGGTAATAGAAGAGATGAAATAAAAATTGGAGATAAAATTGATGTTGTATGTTCTGTAGATATAAATACATACAATACTCCAAAGACAATTGAATTAATAATACAAGATTTTAAAAAATCAGTTTAGACAAAGAGTGGTGATTTAAATGGAAAATAATGTTACATGTAGAGATTTTTTAGAAAATATAATGAATGAAAATCAAATTAAATATGACAAAGAAGTACTTGATAAAGTAGCAAATTATGGTGAAAAAGTTTATGCAAATAAAAAAAGAATTAGCGGAAAAACTGTAATGTCACACACTTTAGGTGTTGCTAAATACATAGCTTCTTTAAAATTGGATGATAATTCTGTATATGCAGCTTTTTTACATGAAGTAATTAAATTTGAGGAACATGATGAAAAAGAGCTTAAAAAAATAGTCGACAAAGAAGTAATAGATATGGTAAATACAATTTCAAAATTATCATATTTTAACTTCAAACATGGAACAGAAGTACATTTAGAAATTTTAAGAAAAATGTTTATGGCAATTGCAAAAGATATCAGAACTGTAATAATAAAGTTAGCAGATAGACTTTATAATATGCAGAATATATCAGAAGTAGATGAGAAGACAAGACAAGAAATGGCTAAAGAATCACTTTCAATTTATGCACCAATTGCTCATAGACTAGGTATGTCTCAAATAAAATCTGAATTAGAGGATATTTCTTTTAGAATATTATATCCAGAAGAATATCAAGAAATAAAGAAAGAAATTGATCAAAAGAAAAAGCAAAGAGAAGAGTATATAAAAAATAGAATAGAAGAAATTACAAATGCATTAAAAAAAGAAAATATAGAATGTACAATTTATGGTAGACCAAAGCATTTCTATAGTATATATAAAAAGATGAAAATGAAAAATTGCAGAGCAGATGATCTTTTTGATTTACTTGCTATTAGAGTAATAGTAAACTCTGTAAAAGATTGTTACACAGTTTTAGGAATTGTGCATGACATGTATAAACCAATGCCAGGAAGATTTAAAGATTATATTGCAGTTCCAAAAACTAATATGTATCAATCATTGCATACAACAGTGTTTGGGGAAGATGCAAAACCTTTTGAAATACAAATAAGGACTTGGGATATGCACAAAGTAGCAGATTATGGTATTGCTGCTCACTTCTCATATAAAGAAAAAACTTCTAAGATTAGTGAAGCTGATAAAAAGTTAGTATGGCTGAGACAAACTTTAGAAATGCAAAAAGAATTAAGTGATACTAATGAAAATTTAAATAAAATGAAAGTAGAACTTTTTGGTGAAGAAGTATTTGTTTTCACACCAAAAGGTGAAATAAAAGCACTTCCAAAGGGATCAACACCAATAGACTTTGCATATTCTATACATCAAAAAATAGCTGAACAAATGGTGGGAGCTAAAGTAAATTCTAGAATGGTTCCAATATATACTAAGCTAGAAAATACTGATATAGTTGAAATTGTTACATCGAAGTCAGCTAAAGGACCAAATACAGACTGGTTAAAATATGTAAAGACATCAAGTGCAAAAAATAAAATCTCAGCTTATTTAAAGAAACAAGGAAAAGAAGAAAATATAATAAAAGGAAAAGAACTTTTTGAGAAGCAATTAAGAAAACAAAAATATTCTAAAGAATTACTATTAAATGAAGAAATTTTAAATGTTGCACTTAAAAAATTTAACTTTAATACTTTAGAGGATGCATATGAAAACATAGGATTTGGTAGCATTTCTGCAGTTAAAATTGTAAATAAAATTGTTGATTTATTTATTGAGAAAAATTCTAAAGAGGAAGATATTAAAAAAATACCACAAAAGGCCTCTAAGACAAAAAACAAAAATTCAAATAATGATTTAGTAAATGTAGAAAATATAGACAATTGCTTAGTAAAATTTGCAAAATGTTGTTCACCAATTCCTGGTGATGAAATAGTAGGATATATCACATATTCTAATGGTGTTTCAATACATAGAAAAGATTGTGCAAATTTAAATTCACTAGATATTGATACAAGAAGAATAAATGTATCATGGAAAGATAAAATAAAAGCAGATTTTACAACTAAAGTAAAAATACTTGCTAATAACAGGGACTCTATAGTATCTGATGTTTTAGCAAAATTAAAAGAAATAAAAGTTGATATAATCGAAATGAATACTAAACTTAATGACTCAAAAGAAATTGAAATTGATGTAGTAGTTAAAATAAGTGATACATTAAAATTACAAGAATTAATAAAAAAAGTAAGAAAAATAGATAGTGTTTTTGATATAAGAAGGGTAAAATAATGATAAAGATAGAAAAGTTAAAGCTAGAAGTATCTAATTTAGGACATATTACAAATACTTATATAATTTATGATGAAGATAAAAATGCTGTAATTATAGATCCAGCTGATGAATCCTTTAAAATTATTGATGTAATAAAAAAGTATGATTTAAATGTTAAATATGTATTTATAACTCATGTTCATGCGGATCACATTAGTGCATTAAATGATGTTGTAAGTTATACTGGCGCTAAAGTTTTGTGTCATGAAAAAGATTATGATAAATTTAGTGATGTTAAAGCAAGTTGTGCTGATATATTAGATGCTACACTTCAAGATGTAAGTAATATGGATGTTTATCAAATTAAAGAACAAGAATATAGTATTAAAGTTGGAAACATGGACTTTTTTATAATTAATACACCAGGACATACAAGTGGTTCTATTGTAATTTACGAAAAAAATACTGATGTGTTATTTAGTGGAGACACAATATTTTCAAATTCTTATGGAAGATGTGATCTTATAAGTGGTTCATTTGATGACATAAAAAAATCAGTTAAAAAAATAGAAGAAACATTTGACTCAAATACTAAAATTTTTCCAGGACATGGAGAAGATTCTAATATTGAAAACGCTATGAAAAGAATAAAGTTATTAATAGCAATTAAAAGAGGGTAAAATATGGGATATTTTAAAGAATTTGTTGAAGAAGAATCAAAAAAAGAATACTATAAAAACTTAAAAGCTTTTGTTGATAATGAATATAAAACTAAAATAATATTTCCAGAAAGAAAACAAGTACTTCTTAGTATGGAAGTTACACCATATGAAAAAATAAAAGTTGTTATCTTAGGTCAAGACCCATATCATGGTGTCGGAGAAGCTCATGGGTTAGCATTTTCAGTTGGAAAGAATGTTAAAGTTCCACCTTCATTGCAAAATATATATAAAGAATTAAATAGAGATTTAGGGTTAAAGATTCCGAATAATGGATTTTTGTTAAAATGGGCAAGACAAGGAGTTCTGTTATTAAACAGTACTCTTACCGTGCAAAAGGACAAGCCTGGTTCACATCAAAATAAAGGTTGGGAAACTTTTACAGATAATGTTATAAAAGCAATAAATGAAAAAGAGGAGCCAGTTGTTTTTATGCTTTGGGGAAATTTTGCTAAATCTAAAGTTTCACTGATAACTAATCCAAAACATCTTGTTTTAATGTCTTCACATCCAAGTCCATTTTCTGTTAAATATGGATTTGAGGGATGTTCGCATTTTTCAAAAGCAAATAAATTTTTGCAAGAAAATGGTATTGAACCAATAGACTGGCAAATAGAAGATATTTAAAAAAATATTGAATTAATTTCCAATATAATTTTTTTAAATTTGTTAGTTTCGAATAAAGAATAATTTTTTTATTTTTGTATCATCTAATTCACTTATTATCCCCATATCT
>CAJLBR010000055.1 GCA_905204915.1 uncultured Clostridium sp. | reverse complement strand
ACTTTCCATCTTTTACGGTTATATAAGGAAATTTTATAATCTTATGTACATAATAATCTGGTTTCATGTCATCTAGAGCTTTTAGTTCTGCTGCTGTAGAATAAGAATTTGAATATGGTGCCTTTGATTCTAATACTGGTCCATCATTATTCATAAAATATCTTAATGCCTCTGAAAAATTTCCTGCTGCGCCTTCTTCTCTTGAAAATCCCTTATCACTATATAAATTTGATGTCAAATAATCTAGATGTCTTTCAGATAGATTTGGAGTAACTGAAAGTGAATTCTTTAGAGCCAAATGGGTTCTCATAGAGCCAAGAGTTGCAAATATCCAACAATTTCCCTCTGGTCCTTGATTTTCTACATTTATTTTAAACTTTGTTCTTAAATCAAATGAAGTTGGTATAGTTGTTGCCTCATCAATTGGTTCTGATTCTTCGTATTTTTTATACTCACTATTATATTTTTCAAAGAATTCATTATAATCTACATAATATTTTTCTGGTATAACAGATAAATTTTTCTTTTCTTCATCGGACAATGAAAGATAATTCAAATACTCTTCTGAAAGATTTTTATCATCTAAATTATCAATGCTATCTGCTATAACATTTCCAGAAATTAATGATAAAACTATTCCTAATCCTAATATTCCTTTCTCTATTTTTTTCATAATATTTACCTCATAATTAAAACTAATTTTCTTTATATGCATGTACAATTATTCTCTTTTTTCCATCACTATTACATGTAGATAAAGTAATCATATTACTTTCATACATAACATTATCTCTAACATAATTAATAGAAGATCTATTAATTGTAGAGTTTATAAAATCATTAAAAGCTTCTGAACTTAAAAATGAAATTGGAAGCGCATCTTCAGTTGCATCCATCATGTAAGAAGAAAATACTCTATATGTAGTCTTCTTTCCTCTAGTATAAATATCAATTGTTACATCCATTCCTAAATTTCCGTTATAGATATTTACAACGTCAGAAAACATGGTACCAAGTTTTATATTGTGACCATATATCATAGAATTTTTATCTTCAAATTTACTAGAATTTCTGTAATCTAAAAATATAGCACCACAAGAGTCATAATTTCCATATATATCACTTGTTAAATACACATCATTATTATTTGACTGTAATATTGGATAATTAATGCTAGTATTTTCTACTTTTATCCATCCTACCACATCTTTATTAATGCTTTCTAATTTATCAAAATCAATATAATCAGAACCATTGTTATCATCTTGATTTCCATTATCGTCAATATTTTTTACTACATCATTTGCTAAATCATCATACTTTTTCTTTGAACTAGAAGTATTTATATACCATCTTACTAAAATAAAAAGACATGTACAAAATATCAAAATAGACACTATTAAAAGTAAAGTGGATACTAGACTATTTTTGTTATTTTTTTGATTTCTTCTTCTTTCATTAAATTCTTCCTTCAAAATGCTGTTCCTTTCACTTAATTTATTTTAAACTATATGAAATATGCTCTTATTTTACTAAGAGCACATTTCATTAAAATATATTACTATTTATTATTTTCTTTTTTTAATAACAACTATAACAGTTGCTAAAGATACAAGTAATGCTGCAGAGATTGCTCCTACAGGAATATCACCTGTTTTTGGTGAATTAGAAGTTGTTTCACTATTATTTGTAGTATTTTCTTCTTGTGGATTTGGATCAACAATTGAAACTTCTAATTGAGTTTTAACACCATTTTTAGCTTCGGCTGTAAGTATAGCAGTTCCATATGATTTAACTGTTATTGTTCCATCTTCGTTAACAAATAAAACATCGTTATTTGAAGAAGAAACTATAATGTCTTCCATATATGTAACATCTTCTGGATCTACAACTACTGTGTAATTTAATTTGTCTCCGATTTTTACAGATCCATTATCTATTTTTATAGTAATTGAATCTGGTAATACTTCGTTTACTGTTACTTTTACACTAGCTGTTTTATCTCCAACAGTTGCTGTTATTGTAGCTGTTCCTTCAGCAATTGCTTTAACATTTCCTTGTTCGTCAACTGTTGCAATTTTATCGTCTGATGAAGACCAAACTACTTTTACATCGTCTGTTGTATTTTCAGGATTTAATAATACTCCTAATTTTTGAGTTCTACCAATTCCTAAATCGAAATCTTTTTTATCTATTGATATTGAGTTTAAAGGAATTTCTGTTACTTCTACTTCTACAGTATCAGTAAAGCTTCCAACTGTAGCAGTTATTGTAGCTGTTCCTTTGCTCTTAGCAGTTATTACACCATTTTCTACTGTTGCAACACTATCAGCACTCGAAGTCCAAGTAACTGTTTTGTCATCACTAGTATCATCTGGTAAATAATTTACTACTAATTTGTTTGATGTTTGACCTTTAATTAAGTCAATTTTTGTTTTATCAGCAAGTTCAATACCTGTTAAAGGTACTTTTACTTCTACTTTTACTTTAGCTTCTTTTCCATCTACTTTTGCAATAACATAAGCTGTTCCTTTTTTAACTGGTGTAAGTACACCATCTTTTACAGTTACAACATCTGTATTAGTTGATAACCATTCTACGTCTTTTGCAACTGTTGTGTCATCTGGATCATAAACTACTGTTAATGTAACAGGAGTTTCTCCAGCAACTCTTTTTAATGTTACGCCATTATTTTCATCAACAGCGTCAGTTCCATTTTTCAAGCTAATAGCTTTTAAAGGTATAATTACTGTAACTTTAGTTGTTGCAGTTTTTTCTCCAACTTTTGCAGTTATTGTAGCTTCACCTGCTTTTTTAGCAGTTATTACACCATTATCTACAGAAACTATATCATCAGCGTCTGATGACCATGTAACTGTTTTATCATCAGTTGTTGTTTCTGGATTATAAGTTACTGTTAAGTTTGAAGTTTTTCCTTTTTCAAGAGTTATGTTTTGTTCTTTTATTGATATTGAGTTTAGTGGCACTGGATTTACTGTAAGAGCACAAGTAGCTTCTTTTCCAGCAACTGTAGCTTTTATGTTAGCACTAACTGGTTTTAATGTAGTTATTACACCATCTTTTACTGTAGCTACTTTCTCATTATCAGAAGTCCATACTACATTTTTTTCAACTGTTGTATCAACTGGATCATAAGTTACTGTTAAAGTTTCTGTTTGTCCACAATCAATACTTGTAGCTGATTTTATTGAAATAGAATTTAAAGGTACTTCAACATGTACATTTACAGTAGCAATCTTACCAGCAACTTTAGCAGTTATTACTGCGTCACCTGCTCCAACTGCACTTACTTCTCCATTATCCACTGTTGCTACAGCAGTATTTGAAGAACTCCATGCAAGAGTTGATTTATCAACATCTGTATCTATTGGGTTATAAGTTACTACTAATGTAGAATTATCACCTTTATTTAAATTTAAAGTTGTTTCATTTAAACTAATAGATTTTAAACCTATTCCTACTGTTACATCACATGTTGCTGTAAATCCTGCTACTTTAGCAGTTATTTTTGTAGAACCTTTTCCTACAGCTGTGATAAGACCAGTATCACTAACAGTAGCAACTGAAGGTTCAGTTGAGTTCCAAGTTATTGTTTTATCACCATCAGCATTTGATGGATTAATTGTTGCAACTAATTGTTTTGTGTCATCTCTTTCTAATAGTAAAGATGTTTCATCTAAAGTGATTCCTTCAATTGGTTGTCTTACAGTTACATTACAAGTAGCTGTTTTCTTTCCAGCTGTTGCAGTTATAACTGTAGTTCCTTTAGATAAAGCTGTTACTTTACCAGTTGAATCAACTGAAGCAACACCTGACTTTGAAGAAGTCCAAGTAATTACCTTATCATCTGCATCAGATGGTTCGATAGTTGCTGTTAAAGTTTCACTTTGTCCTTTATCTAAAGTTAATTCAGATTTATTTAAAGTAACTGATGTTGCAGCATTGTAATCAATATTTATTGCACCATCTACTGTTTTATAGTCTTCAATTTTTTCACTTACACCAGTATCCTCGTCTGCATTAATAAAGAAAGTATCTACTGTAACTTTTAATGGAGTGCTTCCAACTTCATTAACTCCATCCTTTATTTTGAATTTTAAAGTTCCAATGACACCTTCGTCAGTTAAAACTTTACTTGAATATCCAGCAGCCATAATACTTCCAGCTATTCTACCTTCTTGTAGAACTTTAAATTCACGTAAGAAAGCTTTATTAAATGCTGTTATTTCTAGACCTGTATAATCACCATCAGAATCTTTTTCAAGTTCTAACTTATCTTTATCATAGTCAACTATAAAGCTAAGTCCTCTAAATCCAGGGTTATTGTTAAGTTTTACTTCAACTGTAACTTCATCGCCTGGTTTTCCTGTTGCACTTGTTAATTCAAGACTAGTATCAGGATATGATGTTGCAAACAATACGTTAACTGGTAACATATTTGTTATCATAGCAACAACTAGTACTAGCATGAAACATTTTTTTAACATTGTACCTTTTGTTTTCATTTTTTTCTCCTCCCATTTCCTATACTATATATACAATATCATTACCTTAAAAATTATATCAAATACTGCAATAAAATACAACATTTTGCGTATCACATTTTTGTGTCATAATTATGTAACTTGTGGTACGCAATTGTATTTTTTTAAACATATCACTTATTTAGATATATATACTGCAGATTCATTTAAATCTTTTATGTATCCTATTACATTAGATCCGCCTATACAATAATATTTTCCACTTTCTAAATTATATTTTCCATCTTTACTGATACTCTTGCCATTTGTATATGTTCCATCTAATGTATCAGATTCTCTTATGCCACCTACAGATACTGATTCAATGGTTAATACACAATCAGATGATGGTCTAAAATAAATGTTACCGCCTGCACCAGTTGTAATTTTATTACCAGCAAAGCTGCTTCCACCATCCATTTTTGCAATAGTTACTTTTTTCAAATCATTTTGTATAGCACAGCTAGCCTTTATTGTAATAGGACTACCCATAAATTTATAATATCCAGCTTTACTTGAAGTGTAAGTATTAAACTTTGTAACACTACCAACATTTTGATATGGGCCATCAATTGAGTCTGAATAACTTACTGTTACACCACTAGAAGTAGAGCTAAATTCAATACCTGAACAACTTGCATAAACTATTGTATCTTTTCCTGCTACAGTAGTTACACTAAATCCATTATCACCAATAATATCAGAAGTATAATCACTCATCTGTCTTACTAATGAAACATAAATTTTTACAAATCTTGCTTCAACTGTAGTATCTCCATTTGGCATAGTAAAACTCATTGTACTATCTGGTGATATAATTTTATCATTTACGTACCATCCCACGAATTTGTATCCTGTATTAGGAGTCGCACTAGCTTTACACATTTCACCAACTACTACCATTCTAGAACTATCTGATATTTTTCCGCCTTCTCCAACTTTGTACGTTAGAGAAAATCCATTAGCTGCTGAGCTTCTTTTTAAATAAATATTATATGTCAAATATACATCTAAAAGATCTATTTTTTTGTCTCCATTTAAGTCTACTTTGGATAGTAAATTTTCATCAATAGAAGTGTTTCCTGTGCTTTTCAAATAATAATTATACACTAAGAAAACATCCACTAAATCAACTTTTCCATCATTATTTATATCACCTTTACTATTAAATCCTTCTGAAATGCCAGACACTGTTACATTTACACTTTTAGATATATTTGTACCATCTGTTGTTACGCACGTTATTATAGCATTACCATTAGAAATAGCTCTTACGACTCCGTCTTGATCAACAACTGCTACACTTTCATTAGAGCTTGTCCACTCTAATGTCTTTTTTGCTGCATTTGGTAACACTGTTGCATTTATTTTTTGAGTATTCGTAAAAATAAAATCTAATTTTTCTTTATCTAAACTAATTGATGTAACTAAAGGAATATCAATGTCAACATTTTCACTTAATATAACCTTAGTACTATTTCCCATAGAAACAATTGCA
>CAJLBR010000054.1 GCA_905204915.1 uncultured Clostridium sp. | reverse complement strand
TACATATACTTTTTTTGGTATATCATTATTATTATTTAAATAATAAGAAGAAACTACTTGGGTTAAAATTTCATCTATATTTTCATTTTCTATATCATCTATTTGTAGATTATCATGCAATGATACTCTATGATTTCTTATTTTAAAAATCTGTATATAAAGTGAATTTAAATTCTTAACATATCCAAAAATATCTGTAGACACTTCTGATAAATTATCAACGTTTTGCTTCAATTTTATTACATTTATTTCATCCAATCTTTCTTTTAGTTTTTGTGCTTTTTCAAATTCTAATTTTTTAATACATTCATCTATTTCTTCTCTTATCATATTTTCTACTTTAGCTGTTTTTCCTTGTAAGAATAGAACAACTTGATCTATCATCTTTCTATACTCTTCTAAATTAACATTTCCCATACAAGGTCCAACACATCTGCCAATATGATAATAAAGGCATCCGTTTCTATTTTTATTTTTTTCTAAATTTATCTTACATCTCTTTAGAGGGAATATTTGTTTTAACATATTTAAAACGTTTCTTACCGCTCCTATATTTGTATAGGGTCCAAAATATAAATTAGAATCTTCTAGCTTTCTTCTTGTTATAAAAACCGTTGGATATTTATCTTTGATTGTTACTTTAATATAAGGATAGCTCTTATCATCTTTTAGCATTACATTAAATTTAGGTCTATTTTCTTTTATATAATTACACTCTAATACTAACGCCTCAACTTCATTTTTGGTAACTATATAGGATATATCATGTACCAAAGTAGTCATTTTCTCGATTCTAGCAGATTTATTATTCTTTTGGAAATATTGTCTAACTCTTTTTCTTAATGAAATTGCTTTACCAACATATATTATTTTTCCTTTTTCATCTTTCATCATGTATATTCCTGGTTCAAATGGAATTTTTGATATTATTTCCTTTATCTTTTTTATATCTTGTGCCACAAATATCACCTCCTAATATATATAAAACAGAGAGCTCATGACGAGCTCTCTTAACTATCTTAATTAATTATTTATTACTTACTCAGCCTCATTGTACTTTTCGATAATTTTTTGTTGTAACATTTCTCTAGTTTCAGTGTTTATTGGATGAGCTATATCTCTGAAATCTCCGTTTGGAGTTTTTTTACTAGGCATAGCAATGAATAAACCTTTATCACTTTCGATAACTTTGATATCATGTATTACGAATACATCATCAATAGTTATAGAAGCGATAGCTTTCATTCTGTTTTGAGAAGTTACTTTTCTAACTCTAACATCTGTAATTTGCATATTGTACACCGCCTTCCCTTACTAGTAATTATATTATCACATAATAAAAAAATATTGTCAATAGTTTGTTTACAATAATAGTTTAATTTTTTTACAATTTTTTCTATTCTACAAATTTCGACATTTATCTGTATAAAATTCTTATTCTCTTTACATTAAACTCCATATTTTTTCCAGAATATTCAGCAAATCCATCCATTATTTCGTTTGGATTTACATTTCCTCTAATTCCAGTATCAACAGTGACTTCTAGTGAATCATCTATTAAAATATTTACATCTTTGATGTTATTTTTTATATCAATTTTTTCAATCTCTTTTTCCACTTTTCTTGATATAATTACACTTCTTTGATTTAAATATTCTTCTAATTTTTTTATATTTTGTTTCTTATAGTCTTCTATCTGCTTTTTAGTCATTGATTTTATACTATCATCATTATCATATACAAAGTTTATAACGTACACTGATGCTACTACACTCATATCTATACTTTTAGCATTATCTTCAATATATTCTGCACCTAGGCATGTTATACCAGCTGGCAAGTTATTATTTAGTTCTTTTATGAAAAATGATATTGGCAATTTCTCACTAATTACAATATCAATAAATTCATTTACGCTCTCAATTCCGACTGGTAAAGGACAAGCCAAAATAAAATCTGGCTTACCGTCCTTATATCCAATCTGAACTCCTGCTCTTTTTAATGAATTTTCAAATACACAAACTAAATCCTTACTATCTAAAAATATAGCGCTTTTTGATTTACTATATATGACTCTGACTCTTTCCATGGTTACCTCCAAGTTAATTCTTTAAAATATTTCCATCATATTTTATATCTTCTTCTGCTATTTTTTCACCAACACGAAATTCTTTTACTTTTCTTTTTGTAACTTGAGACATAAATTTAGATTCCAAATTATATAAATATACTCCCATTTCGTTTTTCATTTTATAGAAAAGTGTTCCATCTACATTTTGTAAAATTTCAACTGGAACGGAAATTTCTTTGCTATTATCTTTAGTTGCTAAATTTAATTTCCATAAATTATCATTTTCTTTAGAATTTATATAGTATAAATATCCCATATTTACTACCATATATTTTGAACCATCAATCTCTTTCAAATCGCCACTATCTGAATTACTACATATATCAGCTAATTTTTCATTATCTGTTCCCTCTTTGCTAACAGTATATATCTTATCTTCATCAGCTTTATTTACGTAATATATGCTATTCATATCTTGTATGATATAAGATACATTTTGATCATTAACAAGTTCTTTTAAGTCACTTCCATCTTTATTTATCCTTAATAAAACCTTTTTAGTTTTTAGATCCTTTACAGCAAAAATGTAGTTATCATCTACTAAAATTTCTACTATACTATTTTGATTTAAATCCTCTAATTCTTTTGTATCTGGATTAAATCTCTTTAATTCTTGGTTTTCACCACATATAACATAAATTTCTTCTTTATAAATAGTATACTTTTCAACATCTTTTTCGATAACATTTTCTAGTTCTTTAGTATCTTTTTTTATTCTATAAAGTCCATTTTCTTTTAAACCATATATGTAATCATTTGTTGAATATATTCCTGTTATACCAACATTTTGGTATAAGGATGTATCATTAAAACCATTTGAACTAATTTGACTTAAAGAGTAAACGGGATCATAAGTATAGCCGTCTGTTACGTAATACATGTTATACACATCTTGTTTATCTACGTTTTCTCCCTCTACATATTTAAAATTATTAGTTCTATTATATATATAAAATTGTACACATACATAGATTCCTAAAAGGACCATACATGTTCCAATAATTATTCTTGATTTGTTAAACTCGTTTATTTTTTTTTGTTGCTTTTTCTTTCTTTTTAAATATTCTTTCCTTGATATTTTTTCTTCAGGATTAAGTTGTAATCTTTGCATTTTCTCAACCCTCCTATACTATAGAATTATATATTAGTAAAAATCCAATGTCAAGAAAAAGATAAAAAAAAGTCGTACCATTTTTTAACTTTGGTACAACCTTTCATTACACAATAAATTATTTAGTTTTTTTTGACTTTTCTACCTGCTTATCAATTAGTATTTTTACCGTAGTAATTAACATCGGAATTAATATTCCTGCACCTGCTATTTTGTCGAAACTATCTAAAGCTATACTTCTTGATTGGTTTAAGTTTTCAAAAAATTTATTTACGAAAATCACTAACAATATTGAAAGTACATATGGAAAAATTTTATCTATATTTTTTAATTTTACAATTTTTCCTACACTAATTGTTATAAATTTAAAGCACATAACAATAAATATAAACATCGTAAAAATAAATTGTAAACTTAAGGTATTTTCCAACCTTTCTAATATTTTAAATAAAGAAAATGTTTTAAGTCCATAATATTCTGGATATCTATATATAAGTATCAATTCTTTTCCTAATGTTAGTATTGTAGTAAATATGATTACTAATAAAACCAAATGAGCTAAAAAATAAAATATTGATATTTTTTTTGTACTATTTTTATCATATTCTAACTTATATGATGGTATTATTGTTACTAAAAATATTGGGAATGCAGCTAGTAAAAAATACATAAGACTTCCCTTTACAACTGGATTTATTCCATTTTGCATTACAGGATATATTCTTTCTAAATTAAATTCCTCAAATATTCCTAACTGACATGTTAAAAAGAATATCATATTTATTATAAAAACTAATTGGCTTATTTTACTTATCACAACCATATTTTTACCAGAAGCAAATGTTATAACTACTAATAATATAAGTTGAATATAAATTATAGATGTGTCTGGTAAATAATATATAGATAAAAATTCTGTTATATTATAAAATATCACTACAGTTATAAAAAAGTATGTAACATTTAATACTATATTTAATATATTTCCGAAAAACTTTCCAAGCAAATTAATATTTAAATCAATTATATCTAGTCCCTTTGAATTCTTGTTTATAAATATAAGCATGGTAAGTGGCAATATAGAAGCTATTATTCCAATTATTGCAGCGATGTAAGCATCGTTATTACACTCAGCAAATATTTTGTATGTACCAATTCCAAAAAAGGCAGCAGATATAAGATTTGCTATTAGACTTGCAAATCCAGTACTATATATTTTTTCTGTATTATTTTCATCTACCATTGCTTTACTATTCCTCCTTCATCTGGAAGTTTTGTACTAACATTTACATTTGTTTTTATTTTTTGAAAATATTTTTCATTAAAATCATTTTGTATTAATTTATATTCCTTATTTAAATGCTTGTAAAATACATTTTCTAATCCTATAACATCAGATTCATAAACATTTTGAGTATTGTAAATAAATTTACTAACTTTTGATTTTATTTCATTATTTATATCTTTTTTTATTTTTTCTAAATCATCTTTTGCACTTAAATTTTCGCCAAGTTCGGTTACATTGCATTTCACATTAATATCAATATCTATTATATATTCTCCATTTTCCCTTTTGGGTTTCATTTTACAACCTGATTTTATTATTTCTGCAGCTATTCTATCTTTTTCTTCACCAATGTTGATAACAGAATTTTGTAAATTGTTTGCAAGTAAATTATACATAATGTTATCGTCACCCTCTATATATCCTTTTAGTTTATTTCCTTTAAAATAGGCTAGATCATCTATAACAATTTTTGTATCTACATTAGTAGTTGCAAGATCTTCTTCCTTTTGAAGCCCATCTTCCTCTCCATCCAAACTTATACTTGTAACCACCATTTCCTTTCCATCACATAGCAATACTTCAAGCTGTTCCATAAGTAGTTTATCTACTGATATACCTTGATATTTTCTTGCTGCCCCTATACTATTTATTATATTTTCTGTTGGCACCGTTTCTAATGGAGTTAAAGTTTTTAAAACATCACTTGGATTACAATCTTTAGAAATAGCCAAAGTAAAATTACTACTTCCCTCATTATCTCTTATAAAAAAATCTAAAGTATCTGTTATTTCCTTACTAGAAGCAAGTTCATCAGATAATATCAAAAGTTCCATATGGGCTAGATAAAGTCTTTGTGGAGATTCTTTTATCATATATCTTATAGCATTTTGCACTGATTCAGAAGAATTTGTATACACGGTAACTATAGCACCATCTGCACTAGATCCTCCACCAGATGAAGAATTTCCACTTTTTTTAGGATTTAAAATTTGAGCTGTTAGCACATATTCACCATTTTCATTTAATTCTATTCCCATTGCAGATACTATTGCAAGCTCATTTAATTCTCTTGAATTTATAATTCCATTAAACATAATTACTATTATTAATAAAAAAATAACTTTATATTTCATACTAATCTCTACTTTCTATATTTTACCAAATTGTCTGTCAGAATCTTTTGCCTTTTAGTATCCTTTGATATATCTTTTCTTGAAAAAAGAATTTCACCAATTCTTGTAAAATTAAATGGTGCTAATGGATATGTATAAGGCTTTGTAAAGCTTGTTACAGAACAAGATTTAGATATAAATAACAAAATTGATATTCCCACTCCTAGAAGTCCTGCTATACTAGCAAAAAATAAATTAATTATCCTCCACTTTCTTAAAGCATTTACTATATTAATATCATTAAACATTAAGCCTGCTATCATAGTAATTGCAATTACTATAATCATTATTGGAGATACAATTCCAGCACTAACTGCAGCGTCTCCTAGTATTAAGGCTCCTACGATTGAGAGCGTATTTCCGGCTACATTTGGTGTTCTATAGTCACACTCTCTTAATATTTCAAAAGATAAAATCATAAGTACTGCCTCTAAAAACGCAGGAAATGGAACTCCTTCTCTTTGGGTTACAAATG
>CAJLBR010000053.1 GCA_905204915.1 uncultured Clostridium sp. | reverse complement strand
ATCGCTAAAGTATATCCATCACTTTCACCTGGTTGGTTCATTATATTTGAAATATAAACTTTTTTAGCTCTAGATTTTGCTATTGCTTTAGAAACTTCATCAAGTAATAAATTTGAACATACAGATGTGTATAATGAACCTGGTCCTAAAACAATTACATTAGCTGTTTTTATAGCATCAACTACTTCTGGTAAAGTTTTAGCATTTCCATCTTTTAAAAAGATTTGTTTAATTCTGCTTTTTGTTTCTCTAGTTCTTGTAACTATATTTTCTTTACCAACTATAACGTCACCATTATCAAGTCCAGCACATAAAATTAAATCTTCTGTAGTTACCGGATAAATGTTTCCTTGCATATTAAATATTTCAGACAATTTTTGTGTTGCTTTTGCAAAGCTTCCTGTAATATCTATTAGAGCAGATATTGCCATATTTCCAATAGACATTCCTCTACTTGAGTTGTCTGCTTTATAAGTAAGTAGCTTTGCCATTTCATTTTCAGTTGTAGAAAGTGCAGCAATACATTTTCTTAAGTCTCCAGTTGTTAATTTTTCTTCATTACTTAACGCGCTACTAAGTGTTAAATCATCATTAGAAACATTTACTATTGCTGTAATGTTAGCAGTATATTCTTTAAGTCCTTTAAGTAGATTTGGTAGGCCACTACCACCACCAATTACAACTATTTTTGGTCCTTTTCTTATTTTAGGATCACCATATAATAGCTTCTTAACTTTTATACTTTTGTTTTTTCTAGCTATATTTTTCAAAGATATATATAAAATATTTCTTTGTGCAAATATAAATGAGAATATTATTCCAAATGCTGAAAGTGTAAGCAATATAATATATGCTATAAGTTTTGTTTTACTTATATCTAAAGTTGATTTTAGTGATATAACTCCATATATAAATACTGCTATTGATACTATTTGTAAGAGCATGTATCTTTTTACTCTAGCACCTGGTTTAAACCACTCTAAAATTGTTTTCATTATTTGTTTCCTCCAATAAACTCTACTTCTGTTTTAAGTTTTACATTATATTTTTCAAAAACTGTATCTTGTATAAATTTAATAAGTTCTTTTACATCTTTGCAAGTTGCATTTCCAATATTTACAATGAAACCTGTATGCTTTGTTGAAACTTGAGCACCACCTATAGTTTTTCCTTTTAATCCTGAATCTTGGACTAATTTTCCAACAAAATACCCTTCCGGTCTTCTAAATATGCTACCAGAATTTGGATATTCTAGTGGTTGCTTACTTATTCTTAAGTTTTTATATTCTTCCATTTTTTCTTCTATGTCTTTTTTATCAGCATGTTCTAAATGATATGTAACTTCCAAAATGATATTTTTGGTATTTTCAGAAAAAATGCTATGTCTATAAGAAAATTTACAATCTTTGGCTAAAATTTCTTTTAGATTTAAATCTTCATCAATATATTTTATCTTTTCAATAACATTTGACATTTCAGAGCCATATGCACCTGCATTCATTCTTGCTCCGCCACCTATTGTTCCAGGGATCCCACAAGCAAATTCTAAACCTGATAATCCATTATTTTTAGCAGTTAATGAAACAAGTGGCATAGAAGCTCCAGCCAAAGCTGTTATTTTATCATCATTTACTTCAATGTTAGAAAACTTATTAGAAATTTTTAAAACAATTCCATCTATTCCAGAATCATCTACTATTACGTTACTTCCATTTCCTATAACAAATACATCAATGTTGTTTTCCTTTGAAAACTTTAACACTGCAACTATTTCATTAATATTAGTTGGTGCTACCAAACATTTAGCATTTCCTCCAACCTTCATAGTTGTATGTTTTTTCATAGATTCATCGAAGTATAAGATACTTTCTGGAACTAAATTTTTTAATTTACTATAATCTTTCAAAAAAATCACTTCCTTAAAATCATTATATGCTAAAATTATATTATTGCATCAACAAAGTTTTTAGCATCGAATACTTCAATATCATCTATTTTTTCACCTGTACCAATATATTTTATTGGTATATTCATTTCATTTACAATACTAAATACAACTCCGCCTTTAGCTGTTGAGTCTAATTTTGTAAGTATTATTCCATCAACATGCGTTTTATCAAAGAAACTTTTTACTTGAACTGCACCATTTTGCCCTGTTGTAGCGTCTAATACAATTATTACCTCTTTTTCTATATCAGGTAAATTTTTATCAAGAATTCTTCTCATTTTTTGTAATTCATCCATTAAGTTTTTCTTATTATGAAGTCTACCAGCTGTGTCACATATAAGCATGTCATAGTTTCCTTCTTCAAATTTTTTAGTTGCATCATATATTACTGAAGATGGATCCTGCATTTCTTTTCCAAGGCATATATCAACATCTGATCTCTTAGCCCAAATATCTAATTGTTCTATTGCTCCTGCTCTAAATGTATCAGCTGCAGCAAGTAGTATTTTCTTACCTTGTTTCTTATAAAGATTGGTAAGCTTACCAATTGAAGTTGTTTTACCAACGCCATTTACACCCACTACCAATATTACTTTTCTTAAATCTTTATTTTCATTTTCTTGATTATCAGAATTATCATTAACAAGTAATATTTTTTCCATCTCTGATTTTAGTAGTGATTTTATAGCATCCTCACTCTTATCAACTTGCTTTTTTAATTCTTCTCTTAAATTTTCACATATTTTACTACTAGTAGTAGCACCAACATCTGATAAAATTAAAGTTTCTTCAATATCATCTATAATTTCATCTATATCTTTTTTACTAGCAAATACATTACTAAGTTTTATATCAATAGATGTCTTTGTCTTTGCTAGTTTTTCTTTCAATTTTGAAAACATTTTTACCTCCATATTCTTTTATATGTGCTTGAAAACACACAAGATTTTTAGTTTATTTCAAACTTGTTACAATTATATCATATTTTGTAATTTTTTCAACAAAATAAGGAAAACTTAAACAAGTTTTAGATATTTTCACATAGCTTTCACTTTATTCATAATATATCTTAGGATGGTGAAAATATATGAATATTATTGTTCAAAAATATGGTGGTACTTCTGTAGAATCTCGTGATAAATTACAAAATATATGTAATAGAGTTTTGGAATATAAAGATAAAAATTATAAAATTGTTATTGTAGTATCCGCTCAAGGAAATGATACTGATAAGCTTTTGAATGAAGCATATAAATATTCTTCTACTCCTAGTAAAAGAGAACTTGACATGTTACTTTCAACTGGAGAAATAAAAACTGTTTCATTACTTACAATGATGCTTAATGACCATGGAATTAAATCTATAGGACTTACTGGCGAGCAGGCTGGAATAATTTCAACTTCAACGTATGGTGAAGCAAAAATAAAGCAAATATACGAAGAAAATATATTAAATCATTTAAAAACAAATAATGTAGTAGTTGTAGCAGGATTTCAAGCTATTGACAGATTTGGAAACATAACTACACTGGGACGTGGCGGAAGTGATCTTACAGCGGTAGCCATTGCATCAGCTATAAATGCAGAAAAATGTGAAATTTATAGTGATATAGATGGTATATTCACTGCAGATCCAAAAATAATTCCTCATGCTAAATTACTTAAGAAAATTAGCTATGATGAAATGTTAGAAGCATCTTCTGCAGGTGCAAAAGTAATGCATAACCGTTCTATACTTGTAGGGAAAAAATATAAATTACCAATAAAAGTAAAAAATGCTTCAACACGTTTTAGAGGAAGTATAATTAAAGAAAAATCTGTGAATTCTGAAAAAAAGGATAATATTGAAAGAAGTAAAGTAAGACTAATTACCAAAAGAGATAATACTACTGAAATAAGTTTAGTTGGAGAAATGATAATGTCAAATAAAAAAGTAATACATACAATCTATACTATTTCATATAAAGAAAACATTCAGATTCATATGATTACGTTTAGTGAACTTGCTATTCATATACTTGTTGATACAGATAAATCTGAAAGATTTTTAAAGTTATTACATAGTGAATTAATAGAAAAAGCATAAAAAATTATGTAACCTGTTGACTTTCTTATAGTTATGTGTTATAATAATATTAGTTTTCTAACAAATCCAATAATAATTTAATGGAGGGTTTTATTATGACAAAAAAAGAATTTCTGATGACTCTGGGAGAAGAATATCTTTTCCATATTTCTGAGGAAGACATGGCTACGAAAATCGAGTCTGACGCAGAGACTTCTTCTGAACTTTCTTCTCCCCGCACGTGTTCTGTAATCCAGGCTTCCTCCAAGGAGAGAACAAGAAACCGCAGAAGAAAGGCTGCAGCGATGAACAAGCATGCTCTCAGGAAGCAGGGAATCTGCAAGAACTCCAAGCTTTCCAAGATCTCGAGCTACGAAAGAAAGCTCTCTTTGCGCTATGAAAGAAGACAGAACAAAAATTTCATATCAGAAGGTATGAGAGATTATTATGAAGAGCAGGCAGAACTTGAGAATCTCGACGCAGGTATGATAGAGCTTGATATGGCAGAAATTGAGGAGCTCTTCAGTGCCTAAAAAGAAATCCCCGGTTAATTCCGGGGATTTTTTTTATACTTTTTTTGAACCTTCAACACTTGGCTTTTTTATTCTTTTTGGCATATCAGGATCTTTTTCTATATTATTTATATCATCTTCATCAATTAAATCAGCACTGTATTTATATTTTAAATAAATTTTTACTGCTGCTATTACTGGAACTGCAATCATCATTCCAACAATTCCAAATAAAAGTTGGAAAATAATTAAACCAGAAAATACTACAACTGGATGTAAATCAACTGATTTTGCTACAATCTTAGGTTGTAATATGTTTGCATCTATTAGTTGCACTGCTAAAAGACAAATAAATGTTATTACTGCAAATACTGGTCCATTTATAGTAAGTGCATATATTGCTATTATAAGTTCTGATAATAAAGCTCCTATATAAGGTATGAAATTTAATATAAATATTATTATTCCAAATATTATTGCGTAGTTAATTCCTAGTACTAAACATACGATAGTAGTAAGAATACCTACTACGAAACTGTCTATTACCATACCCTTAATATATGAAGTAACAGTTTCATCTATTTCATTTATCATTTTATACTTATTGCGTCCCTTATCATTTTTAGAGAAAAATGTTATTATTCCTGACTTAAACTTATCTATATCCTGAGCCATGAAAAATGAAACAACAATTACAGTAAATATTCCTACAATTATGCTTATAACACTTTGTACTGTGTTTATTGAATAATCTAGAATATTATCTAAATAATCTTGTACAAAACTCATACTCTTTATACTAGCTGTTATATTTATCTCATGTTCCATACCAAGTTTATTTATTGCAAAGTCATTTATTATATTAATCGCCTTGTTATACAGTTCAGGTAATTCTCTTACAAGGCTTGAAAGCTGATCTGCAAATATCGGTATTATAGCTGAAAATGCTGCAATTATTACTCCAAATATAATAACTAAAGAAACTATTGCCGCAAGTTTTCTACTTAGCCCCCATTTTCTTAGTCTTTTTACTAATGGCATTGATATCCAACAGATTAGTATACCAATATATACTGGAACTAATGCTATAATTGCTTCATAAATTTTACTTGTAATTCCTACACTTTTAAGGAAGTAAAATATTCCAATAATAGTACCAATATACATAACTTTATTTAAAAATTTAAAATCGAATTCTTGTTTTCTTGTAGCCATATATCGCCTCCAAAATACTTTTATAATTATATTCTATATATTATACTTTGTCAAGAATCATATATACTATATATTATCTAAATCTTTTATAGAAATTATAATATCTGCCCCACTCTTTATTAAATAGTTTGAAAAAAAATTAGCTTTTTGTTCTATGCTTTGTGGCACAACGTACACATCTTTTCCATAATTTAATACTTCATCCACAAAATTAACATTTATAGGATTATACCTTGATTCAAGTACAATTACAGTCTTAGTAATAAGTGCTATAAGATGCATATTAAATTTTTCTAAATTGCTCTGAGTAATATTTTTTATACTAAATAAAATTAGGGAATCACATAGCTTTGTATTTTGAATTTTCTTTATCTTTTCCTTATTTACTTTTGAACTTAATAATATAACTTTCTTATTATTGTCTCCTTTTACTTGTATGTCACTTTCAA
>CAJLBR010000052.1 GCA_905204915.1 uncultured Clostridium sp. | reverse complement strand
TATAAAAAGAAAGATAATTAAATCTCTTCCTACATCATATTTTCTAGGTTATCTATAGCTTTCGTTTTAGCAGAATTCATTTTTCTAGCTAACTT
This sequence comes from uncultured Clostridium sp., assembly GCA_905204915.1. Classification (GTDB taxonomy): domain Bacteria; phylum Bacillota; class Clostridia; order TANB77; family CAG-465; genus CAG-465. The sequence goes on along the minus strand of CAJLBR010000052.1, from coordinate 6,342 downwards.
CTTAATATTACCATTTTTAATGTTTTGATATAGAGCGGCACTACCTACTCCTATACCCATACCCATTAAAGCCATACCTACTTTGGATTTCATTATTTTATCACCCCTTTAAAATATGACAGGTATTTAAGTATTATTAAATACCAATAATATTATTGACTGAATTATTATAATTATACTAGATATTGTATTTATTTATTATTAAATCTTTTAGGGTTGTTTTTCTATTGTCTACATAGTCATTGTTTATACCATAGATAAAGGAATTTGGCTCTCCGACGATGATTAGACTTTTTTTAGCTCTAGTAACTCCAGTGTAGACTAGTTTATTGTATAGCATTCTTTTAAAGTTTGAAGTTATTGGCATGATAACGGTATCAAATTCACTACCTTGGGCTTTATGAATACTAATGGCATATCCATGTCTAAAGTTAATAAATTTATCAGGAGTGTATTCTACAATATTGCCATCATAATTTATATTTATTTGATTTGGTATTTTCTTACCATCTGATACAATGATTTCTTCAATATATCCAATATCACCATTGTAGACATTATTGTCAGGATCATTAACTAGTTGAAGGACTTTGTCGTATTCTCTATAGACAACATCTTTGAAGACTATTTCTTTTTTGTTTTTGGCTTTGGGATTGAATAACTCCTGGAGCATGATATTTAGGCTATCTATGCCATTTATGCTCTTGTACATTGGGGCTAGTACTTGGATGTCCATATCAGAATAACCTTTTTTGATAGCTTTGGTTACTACTTCTTTGATGTAGGATAAGGTGTTATCATTGTCACTATTTATGAATAGGTAATCATCTTTTTTTATGAATAGGTCTTCGCTAATGTTTTTGCTTTTTATGTCATAGGCTAAATTTAATATATATGAGCCTTCAGTTTGACGATATATTTTGTTTAGACTTATTACTGGAAGGCAGTCGCTATCTATTAAATCTTTTAGTATTTGACCTTCGCTAACACTTGGAAGCTGGTAATAATCTCCGACGAGTATAAGATGAATATCTCTTTTTGTTCCTTTTAGAAGGGCTTCCATAAGAAGAGTATCAATCATACTTACCTCATCTACGATGATGTATTTTTCTTTATTTGGATTATATTCATCTGTAGCAAAGGTGTTGGTATCTTTATCCCAACCTAGGTATTTATGTATTGTATAGGCGGGAAGATTTGTTGTTTCCATCATTTTTTTTGCCGCTCGTCCAGTGGGAGCAAGGAGTGCTATATCGGTGTCGCGAGCTTTCTTACTATCCATAATGATACTGACAATGGCTTTGATTATGGTTGTTTTTCCTGTACCTGGTCCTCCAGTAATGATGGTGATGTTATTGTTTACACCACTTTCAATGGCTTTTAACTGAATATCATCATAAGTTATTTTATTAAATTTATCGTTATCAATATATTTCATTATACTGGTATTTGTCATAATTGGCATATCGTTTAGGAAGCAGATTTTTTCACAGATGTATTTTTCAGCTTCGTAAAAATGTTTTAGATAGTATCTTTTTTCTTCAATAACTATTTTACCTTCACGGACTAACTGCAAAATTAAGTAATCAAACTTTTCTGGGGTAATGCTAACATAGTTTGATAGATTAAATGATATTTCTTCTTCAGTTAAATAAGTGTCGCCATTGTTAAAGCAGAGATTTTTCATGACATATATTATTAGTGCTTTTACTCTGCGGTCATCTTCTTCATTAATTCCCATTCCTATGGCTATTTCATCTATTTTGGTAAAGGACATTTCATCTGTTTCAATTAGTTCATATATATTAGTATTTACTGTATCTAATATTTTATTATTGTATTTGTTTAAAAAGCTTAAGGATTCTTTCATTTCAAAACCTAACTTGGTTAGTTCTATTACAATACTGGATGTATCTTGATAGTCTTTTAGGACTTCATATATTTTGTTTATTTTTTTGTCTGTTAGTCTTGGTATTCCTACGAGGCAAAATTTGTCTTCGAGTATTTTGTTTATGACATCTTCTTTTAGAATACTTACTATTTTTTCCGCTGTTTTTTCTCCAATGGGAAATAGATCGCTTGATAGGAATGTTATTAGTTCTTCTTCTTTGGTGGGAACATTTATGTTAAAACTATTTACATTCATTTGAAGGCCATATTTAGGATGATTAGCTACTTCTCCATATAATATATATTCTTTTTTATCGCTAAGTCTTGGAAGAGTTCCAGTAATATTTATTACATCTCCTTCTTCAAACTCGGAAAATGTACTTTCTTTTACCTTGAATAGTCCTACCATGTAACTATTTATTTCATTACGATATATTTCTTTATATAGCATTCCTTTGACAAAATTTTCTTCCATTTGATACATCCTTTCTTCTTAATAATTATATCAATTTAGAAAGGTAAAGTAAATAAAAAAGAATGGTTATTAATAAAAAAAACTATCTCATAAAACGAAAGAGAACTATCATTTACTTTTTTTGATAGTTCGTTATTAGTTTACTAGTTTTATATAAATAATCAATCATTTTATTTATTTTTATACACATTTTATATTCGTCATTTTCTAACTCTATCTTACTGGGAATAGCTATCTGGCTGAATAAAAGTAATCTTTCTTCTTCTTTTAATGGATAACTACTTTCGTAGTAATGGAATAAGTCATCAAAGTCTAATTCTAGATAGTGATTCTTATAAAAGGATAATAAATCATATATAGGACTATCTATTCTACTTTTATTCCAACTAATAAGATAGGGCTTCTCACTTTTTATATAATGATCAAGTGTAATGTTATTATGAATATTGACCACTCGCTCATTTTTGCTATCTTCTATTTGTTTATACCATTCTTCTATTTTGTCTCTGGAATAATAGATGCTTTCAAATATTATATTTATATTTCTCGCTATTAAATATGAAGATGGCGACATATATACTTCTTTTTCTATTGATGTTATTAAGTTGGTGTAATAGTTATTTAGATAGTCTAAGTTGTTTATAGTAGTTTCGTATATTTCTTTGTTGTGGTCAATGTCTACTTCTCTATAAAATGTAGTTTTACTGTGAAGAAGACTAAGAAGATATATTAGGTCCATGGCTTTTTGTTCTTTTGGTTCATAACTATTTTTAATGTATGGGTATAGTTCGTATTTTTTATCAAGAGCAACTGGTTCGGGAAAATAGTCAAAGGAACGGGATTTTAAATAGCTATATGTTCTTTCTATGTCATCTTTTTTTCTTTCTTTAACCACTAATTTGTCATCTATTATTTTGGCATTTGATAGAATGGTAATTTTTTTTATGGGAATATTATACTTAGTAAGTATTTCGCGTAGATTGTTATTCACCTTTTTTTGGAATTATTACTTTTTCCCCTGGCTTAATATTGTTTATATCATTATAGTTTTCGAAGTCTTCTTTGGATATTTCATACTTAGTAAGTATCTTCTCGAGAGTATCATCTTCTTTTACAATGTAGACATAATATGTTGTATATGTTTCTGTGCTATCTAGGTTGGAGAATAAATCTGTTCCGATATTTATTGTTTCCTCTCTTGATTCTTTAGTACTGCTGGTATCTGGTGATTTTACTTCTGCTTTTTCTGGCACTATATCGTCCTCCTCTGGAATGTCCATTGGTGTACTTGGAGTTCTTAACGTCTCTTCTGGAGCTTCTTTTGATTCTTTTGGTGCTAATAGGTCTTCTGGTTCATCTTTTACTGGTTCTTCTGGTAAATACTCTGCCTCAATAAATAAGTCAATATTTACTTTTAAAGTGTCTTCATTGATTATATCGTAATAGAAGTCTTCAATATCGGCATTAACAGTACTTATGTCATATCTAGGATCTAAAGTGATATCAAATGGTAGATCAAATGAGAAGTCTTCTCTGCTGATGGAACCTTCATTCATTTTGTAGTCTCCAGTTATGTGGAAAGCTCCGGATACTACTTTGTCCTCGGTTACCTCTATGTCTCTTTCTAATGATATAGAGGTAATTTCACTAACTTTTGTTTTAAATGGTAATTCTTTTTTGAATGGTATAATTTGTTTCATAATCACTCTTCCTTTCAATAAAGGATATGTTAAAATTTGTAAATTATGAAAAAAATAGTTCTTTTTTTTATAATTTAATGTTATACTTAATTAAGGGAGGTAAATTATGGGATTAAATGGTTTATTAGGAAGTAATGATGGTTTTTCTAGTAATTTCGGAGGTGTAGCTGCCGCTGGGGTATGGATGATTGTATCTGTTATACTTGCTATAATTGGTGGTATTGTTTTATACTTTGTTGTCTTTACAAAGCAAAATGAGCATAAGTTTACTGGTACTATGGCTTGGATATATGATTTCTTTACATTCAAAAAAATGTTATTAGAAACCTTACTTAAGATATTATATATGATTGTGGCTATATATATTACATTGTCTTCATTCTCATTAATATCTATAAGCTTTATCGGTTTCTTACTTCAATTAACTTTAGGAAATCTACTTGCAAGAATTGGATTTGAATTTTCTTTATTATTATTAACAATCTGCAAGAACACTACTGAAATTAATGATAAGTTATCTAAAAGCAAAAAAGAAATAAAAGAAGAAAAAAAAGAAGAAAAGAAAGATAAGGAATAAAATTATCTTTCTTTTTTACTTGCTATTTGAGTTTAATTTACGAACTTTGGTCAAAGTTTCTTTATTTACTTTTTGATTTTCTACTAGTTTATTTTTTATTAGGAATGTTTTCTTTCTACTATTAAGAACATCTTGCTCTAATAGTTCTATTTTTTTATATGCTTCGCTATACTCTGGAAGGTTGTATTTTAGAAACTTATTTCTAAACTCACCTTTTAGATTGTTGATATCTTGAAGAGCTAAATCTATGTTTTCTTCTACTGTACTTATACTGCAAATTCTATTATTAAGTTCTAAATTGTAGTTTTCAAATGAGTAAACTATTTTTTCTTGTTTTTCATAATGAAGACTGTGATACATACTTCCTACTAATTTTCTTGTAGCATATGTTTTTGCAGCTATTCCAGGAAGGATTCCTCTTAGAGGTGTTAATGATAGTAATCCTATATATTTTAATGATATTGATAATAGGTTATTTAGGCCTTGCAATTTATACTTAGTATATTTTGTTTTATTTATTGTTCCTATTTTTAATGATAGTTTATCTAAATATATTTTATTATTTTTTATAATATCATCACATCTATTATTAATTTCATCTAAATTTAGCATTTTTTCTTTAGCTTCTTTGTATCTACTATCTCTTTCCGATAATTCTTTTTCTCTTGTCTTTGTTTCTTCCTCGAGATTTTTTGTTTTTATCCCTAATTCTTCCAATTTAATGGTAAGTTTTTTGTATTCATCAAATAATTTTATTTTGTTTGGCAATTTACTTTCTTCAATATCAGAGATTAACTCTTTGTATTTAATTATACTTTCTACTAAATCTTCATCATTTATTGTTTCGGGTTCTATTAAGATATTTTCTTTAATATTATTGATGTTTTTATTGATTTTACTTAATTTTTCTTCAAGAACTTCTATTTCTTTTTTTATAGCAGTAGCTCTTTCTAAAAGATTTTTATCGTTACCATGCTTTTTTATTAAATAGGCTTCACTTTCTATTATGTCATACTCATTACTTAGCTTATTTATTTTTTTCTTTATTTTTAGTGCTATTGATATCTCCATATTATCTATGACCTTTATATTCTCTGTTTTGTTAACCTTACTAATCTTATTAGTTGAAATGTTAGTATTACTTTTTAATCGAATTGCTTGTTTATTTTTAGTTTTATTTTGACTCATTTTACTTTTTATTGTTTCATTAATAGTTTTGTTTTTTATATAACCATTATTTGGAATTACTATATTTTTTTCAATATTTATTCTATTTATTTCTTCTTTTTTTAATGTAATGCTTTTTCTTTGTACACTATTTTCACCTGAAAAATGATCTATGATATTCTTAATAAAGCCAAAGAAAATTAATGGTAAAAACAATATTATTTTGAATATACTTTCATCTTCTTTTTTCTTTTTTAATATCCCTAATTTGTCATTTTCTTTTTTCTTCTTTTTAATATAAAGAAATGAAAATTTTCTTTCTCTAAACCTTTCTCTAATATTAATAGACATAAAAATCACCTACAAGTATAATAACATAAATTTTATTATTTTTAAATATATATACAAAAAAGTCCAACTACTTATGTTTAAAGTAATTGGACATAAAAAAATATTGGCAACGACCTATTTTAGCAAATAATCACTATCTTCGGCGCTGAAGTGCTTAACTTCTGTGTTCGGTATGGGAACAG
>CAJLBR010000051.1 GCA_905204915.1 uncultured Clostridium sp. | reverse complement strand
AGATGGAATTGAATCATCAATTTTAGCGTATTCTGGAAAAGCTCAGTCACAAACTCTAGGATATTATACAGTAGCAGAATTACTAACAGGTAATAGAGAAGAAACAGGAGAATATAGCATAATTGGTGACAAAAAAACAACCAATAATAATGATGAAGAAATTTATAACATAGATAAAAGCAAGTTTGAAAGTAAAATAGACACATTACCCGCAGCCCCAACATCTGAGGGAGCATGGTATGTAGACAGTAATGGTAAAGTTTATTTAGTATACGATAAAAAAGAAAACGTACCAAGTTGGGCAAAAAATAAAGATGGTGAAATAGATGATACATTTTTAAATCAATTTATCGTAATAAAAGGTTCAGCAGAAGAAGTAGCAAACAATCTCCAAGAGTATTAAGGAAAAACAGTTACAAATTACACTGCAAATGGAGTAAGTGATTGGAAGATATTTCATTCTGATGGAAAAAATATATATTTGATATCAAGTGATTATATACCAGTCGATAAAATACCAGCAACAAAAGGAGGAAATAAAATAGTTAATACAAATTCTAGTTATCCAAAAGCAGCACCATTAACACCAGCAATAAATGATACAAATTATGGCGGTGGTAGTGCAAGTATAAAAGAAAATAATCCAGCTAGAAAATGGTTAAAATCATATTTAGACAATTATGAAAGTTCAAACGATAATATGAAAGCCGTAGCATATATGTTAGATACAGATGTATGTAATATATATATAACAGATAAATCAGAGTATGCAATTGGTGGCCCAACAGTTGAAATGTTATTTGCATCATATAATAAAAAATATGGTGTAGATTATCAAGCAAAAGCAGTAAGTGATGTAGGTTACCAAATAAGTAAAGATGGTGGAGTAAATTGGAATAATTATTACAGTGAAATGCTAAGTATAAGTGATTCATTATATGTAACAAAATCAAAAGAAAATGCAGATTCAGCGTGGCTTGCTTCTTCTGGAGCTTTTAGAATTGGTGATGTGATGAATATAGCTAATAATGGTAGAGTAGATTCATGTGATTTTAATACTTCTAGAAATGCTAGTGTAGGTTTCCGTCCAATAGTATGTTTAAAATCAAATGTAGAAGTAGAACAAAATAATGATGGTAGTGTAACAATTAAATAATAAAAAGTTATGTGTAAATTGTATAATAAAACTAGTCAGAAATTCTCAAATAAAATTGAGTAAATTTGACTAGTTTTTTATGTTTTTAGTAGTATGGTTAATATAAATGGTAAAATTAACTCAAAATTACTTTAAAAATTAATTTTTTTGTGTTAGAATTTATTTATATGTTAAATATATGGAAGAGGTAGAATAATATGAAGAATAGTGAAGAAAACATATCAAAATTAAATAAGTATTTCGAATATAGAGATACAATATCTGTTGATATTGTTGATTTAGTAAAGACACTTGCAATAAATAATGGAGCTAATATTAAGAAAACAAAAGGTGTTGATATATTAGAAAAAATATTACCTAATAAAAAACATACAATTTTTGTAGTATTAGATGGATTTGGGTATTTTAAATTAAGTAAGTTAGATAAAGAATCTATTTTAAAACAAAATGTAAAAATGAGAATAAAAACTGTTAATCCAACTTCAACAGCATGTGTTCTAACAAGTATAGTATCTGCATCATATCCAAATGAACATGGAATTTATGGATGGTGGGATTATAATAGAGATTATAAATTAGGATACTATCCACTTTTATTAAAAGAAAGAAAAACAGGAGAAGAACTTTCTAAAAAAGGCATTGAAGCTAGTGATATATTTGAATTTGTTAGCGTATTTAACAAAATGAAATCTAAAGTAAATATTTATGAAAATCGTGAAATAATAAATTCTGAGTTTACAAAAATGTTTGCAGGAAATAATAATAGATATGGGTACTACTCTGTAAAAGAAGTGTTTACAAAAATGTCAAGCAAGCTAAAATCAGAATCTGAAAAAACATTTAATTATCTATATATTGATGGATTAGATGAAGCATCTCATATGTATGGCGTTGATAGCAAACAAGTAAATGACTTAATTTTAGAAGTAGAAGAGGGAATAAAACATTTATTAGCAGAAAATGAAGATGTAAGTATTGTACTTACTGCTGATCATGGTCAAGTTGATATGACAAGCATGTTATATTTAAATCAAAACATTGATTTTAATAAATATTTTTATGCTTTACCAACAATGGATACAAGAATGATAAACTTCTTCGTAAAAGATGAATTCAAAAAAGAATTTGAAGAAAACTTCATGAAAGAATTTGGTGAAGATGCTATATTATTTACTAAAGATGAAGCAAAAGAATATAAACTTTTTGGAACAGATAGCTACACTAAAAGAGCTGATAAATCTTTAGGTGAGTATATTGCTGTAATTGTAAATAATAAATTTATGGTATGTGATAAACTTACACAAGAAGATTCAATGCATACAAAAGGAAATCATTCTGGACTTACTAAAGAGGAGATAACAGTACCACTTGTTATATTTTAGGAGTGTGATCTTATTTGAATGAAAATGAAAAAATTTTAAGAAACATAATGGCTACAATGAAAATGGAAGGATTTAACTTAAATACAGAAGATTTAAAAGTGCTTAATAATTATCTTGAAAATAATATGAATGAAGAAGAGATAATAAATAATATAAAATCAGATTATTTAAACTAGGAGGAAGTTTTTATGTATGATGCTGTAAATTCTAGATATACATATAAAAACAGTGATGTACTAAAGAATAAATTAGATATAAGAGATGAGGAAACTTTAAAGGAATATGAAAAAAGAATTGTTGCAGTAAAATTAGTATCTATTATAAAAATAGTAAAAGATAATTTTGGAAATAAATTTGATGAGAGAAGATTAAAATTTATACATATGCATTTGTTCTCAGAAGTATATGATTTTGCTGGTCAATATAGATTAGAAAATATTACTAAAGATAACTTTAAATTTTCCGAGTATACTTACATTGAAGAAAATATTAAATCTATAATGAAAAAAATAGATTTAGAAAAGTTAAGAAATATGAGCTTTGACGAACTTGTAGAATTTATATCTTCTTTGATGACAGATTTAAATGTTTTACACCCATTCCGTGAAGGAAATGGTAGAGCAACAAGAGAGTTTGTTAGAGAATTGCTAGAAGAATTAGGGTATGAAATTAACTTCTTTGATATTGACTATGACAAAATACTTGCTGCTAGCAAACTTGCAGTAATAGATGAGACAGCACAAATTTTTCTTTTAAAAAGTGCTATTAAAAAGAAAAAACAATAATTAAGAATTGATTTAAGAATAGATTTTTGATTCTTTTTTAACAACAATAAATAAAGAAAAATGCTTTACAATGAAATTTTCTTATGATATAATGTAACCGTATAAAAACTATGACGGGAAAGAGTAGTAGTATAGTAAAATACAAAGCGAGTTAAGGATAGTGAGAGCTTAACTAAAGTAGCGTACTTCGAAAATCATCCCCGAGTTGCTAGCTGAAAAACATTTTGTTTAGTAGGTGTCGCCGTAATCCTTACGTTATAAAGGACACATATGTTAGTATGGTGTATATAAGGTTTATAAATTTGTTTTTTACGCGCAGCCTTTATATACAGGCATGTGCGTTTTTTCATACAAATTTTTATTTTAGGAGGAGTTTTTATGGAAGATAAGAAAGATTATTCAAAAACACTTAATTTACCAAAAACAGATTTTGAAATGAGAGGAAATTTACCAAAGAAAGAACCAGGAATTTTAGAGAAAAACATTGAGAATAAAGTTTACTATCTAGCTTTAGAAAAAAATAAAAATACTGGTAAAAAATTCGTTTTACACGATGGACCTCCATATGCAAATGGTGATATCCATACAGGACATGCTTTGGATAAAATATTAAAAGATATAATAATTAGATATAAGACAATGAACGGATTTTATTCTCCATATGTACCAGGATGGGATACTCATGGACTTCCAATAGAAAAGAAAGTTCAACAAGATGTAAAAATCACTAAAGATGATGTTGGTGTTGAAAAATTCAGAGAAATCTGTAAAGATTACGCAATAAATGCAGTAGAGAGAACCGCAGTACAATTTGAACGTTTAGGTGGGCTAGGAGATTATAGAGATCCAAGTAAACGTTACTTAACACTAAATAAAGATTTTGAAGCTCGTCAAATAGGCGTATTTGGAAAAATGTATGAAAAAGGTTATATTTATCGTGATTTAAAACCAGTATATTGGTGCAGTGACTGTGAAACAGCACTTGCTGAAGCAGAAATTGAATATAAAGATGATACATCAACTTCAATTTATGTTAAATTTAAAGTAAAAGAAGATAAAGGAATGTTTTCAAAATATGCTTCATTAGATAATACTTACATAGTAATTTGGACAACAACACCTTGGACTTTACCAGGAAATATGGCTATAACTTTAAATCCAGAATTTACATACGCTTTAGTAAAAGCTACAAAAGATGGTGTAGAAGAAAATTACGTACTTGCAAAAGATCTAGTAGAGCAAGTTATGCAAATAGGTGAAATAGAAGAGTATAGCATAATAGCTGAATTTAAAGGAAAAGAATTAGAAAATATTATTTGTTTATCACCAGTGTTAGAAAATAAAACTTCAAGAGTTATTTTAGGATCTGATAAAGATTTATTAGTAACATTAGATGCTGGTACAGGATGTGTTCATACAGCTCCAGGTCATGGTCATGAAGACTATTTATGTTGTAAGAGATATAAAGACATAGATATTATTGTTCCAGTAGATAAGCATGGTAAAATGACAGAAGAAGCTGGACAATTTGCTGGTATGTTTTATGCTAAAGCAAATAAAGCAGTTATAGAATTCTTGAAAGATACAAAAGCACTTTTTGCTGCTAAAGAACTTACTCACCAATATCCACATTGTTGGAGATGTAAGAAACCAGTTATTTATAGAGCAACAACTCAATGGTTTGCTTCTATAGATGGATTTAGAGAAAAAGCTCTAGAAGAAATTCATAATGTAAAATGGTACCCTGATTGGGGTGTTGAAAGAATGACTAATATGATAAAAGATAGATCAGATTGGTGTATTTCTCGTCAACGTTCATGGGGTGTACCAATTCCAATATTCTACTGTGAAGAATGTGGAAAAGAATACATAAATTCAGAAACTATAGCAAAAGTACAAGAATTATTTGCAAAAGAAGGTTCAAATGCTTGGTTCACAAAAACTCCAGAAGAAATTTTAGGAGGAGAACATACTTGTGAATGTGGATGTAAAAAATTAGTAAAAGAAAAAGATATAATGGACGTTTGGTTTGATTCTGGTTCATCACATGAAGGTGTATTAAATCCAAATTACGGATATGATGAAGGAAAAGCTGATATGTACATGGAAGGAAATGACCAATATAGAGGTTGGTTCCAATCATCACTTTTAACTTCTGTAGCAACTAAAGGATGTGCTCCATATAAAGAAGTAGTAACACATGGAATGGTTGTTGATGGTGAAGGAAAGAAGATGTCTAAATCTTTAGGAAATGGTATAGCACCACTTGATATAGTAAACGAATATGGTGCAGATATTTTAAGAATGTGGGCAACATCTTCAGATTATCATAGTGAAATAAGATTATCTAAAGATATATTAAAACAAATATCTGAAGTTTATAAAAAGATACGTAATACTCTTAGATTCTTATTAGGAAATACTGGTGACTTTGATCCAAATAAAGATTACGTTGAATATGCTAAAAGAGATGAAATTGATCGTTACATGATGTATAAATTAAATAAATTGGTTGAATATGTAAATGATGCGTATAATACATATGAATATCATTTAGTATACAATGAATTACACAGATTTTGTACTACTGAACTTTCAAGTAAGTATTTAGATGTAATAAAAGATAGATTATATACATTTAGAAAAGATCATGAACTTAGACGTAGCAGTCAATCAACAATGTATGATATATTAGACGTTTTAGTAAAGGTTATATCACCAATACTAGTATTTACATCAGAAGAAGTATATTCATACATGAATACAAAAACTGAAAAGAAACAAAGTATTTTATTAGAAGATTTCCCAGCACAAACTGGTGATTATGATGATTATGCTTTAGTAGAAAAATGGAATAAGATTTTCGAAATAAAAGAAAGTTTTGCACGTGATATAGAAGAAGCAAGAGCTAAGAAAGAAATTGGCAGTGCATTAGATGCAGAGGTTACTTTATATACAAATGGTGAAGAATATGATTTTGCATTAGAAAATAAGAAAAACATTGAACTTGTTGCTATAATTTCTGAGCTAAATATTGAAAAATCAGATGATAGAAAAGTAAGTGTTATAAAATCAACAGGTGTTAAATGTCCTAGATGTTGGACTTATTCACATGAATATTCTGATGAAGGCGTTTGTATGAAGTGTTACAAAAATCAATAATTGAAAATGACATGAGAAAAATGTCGAAAAATATCTTGAAAAAAGTATACAAAATGCAGTAAAATAAATATGAAATATTTTACGAAAGATAGAGGTATATGTTATGCCAAGAATATTCAATGTAATGTGCAATGTACTATACACACACATTACAGTTTTCTAAAAATTTTAAAATAAATGAAATGGTAATATAAAAAAGGCTAGTACAGCGTCAATATGGCGGTGTACTGGTCTTTTTATATTCAAAAAAATTAAATGAGTATTATAATGTAGCAAAAGCCAATAATAAATATTAGCAGGAGGAAACAAATGAAAAACAAAAAAGGAATAAGTTTAATAGTTTTAGTGATAACAATAGTTGTGGTAATTATATTAGCTGCAGCAGTAATATTATCATTATCAGGAAATAATCCAATAA
>CAJLBR010000050.1 GCA_905204915.1 uncultured Clostridium sp. | reverse complement strand
ACTGGAGTTCAGACGTGTGCTCTTCCGATCTTGAATCTAATTTATCACACTGGTATGTTGTATATACTTATTCAGGATATGAAAATAAAGTAAAAGCAACGTTGGAAAAAATAGTAGAAAATAGAGGCCTACAAGATAAAATACAAGAAATTATCATACCTATGGAAGAAGAAATTGAAATTAAAGATGGAAAACAAAAAACATCTATTAAAAAAGTATTCCCAGGTTACGTTTTAGTAAAGATGATAATGGAAGATGAAACATGGTATGCTGTAAAGAATATTAAAGGTGTATTTAATTTTGTCGGAGTTGGTGATAAGCCTATGCCACTTACAGAAAAAGAAATGCAATCTTTGGGTATTGACGAAGTTATTAATCTTGATTTCGAAGTAGGAGATAGTGTAAGAATTACTACAGAACCTTTCTACAATTATCCAGCAGTAATTGAAGAAATATTTAAGGATAAGAAAAGAGTTAAGGTTAAAGTTTCTATGTTTGGTAGAGAAACTACAGTTGACCTTGAATTTAATCAAATTCAAAAAATTTAATTAGTTAAATGGTATATTTTTAATATACATTTAAATATATTCAATCCTAATTATTAAGGAGGTGAAAATGATGGCAGAGAAGAAAGTAACACACGTAGTTAAATTGCAAATACAAGCTGGTAAAGCTAATCCAGCACCACCAGTAGGACCTGCACTTGGACCAACTGGAATTAACATTATGCAATTCTGTAAAGATTTCAATGAAAAGACTGCAAAAGACGCTGGAATGATTTTCCCAGTTATTCTTACAGTTTATGCTGATAAGAGTTTTGATTATGTATTAAAAACTCCACCAGCAGCTGTTTTAATAAAACAAGCAGCTAAAGTTGAAAAAGCTTCTGGAAAACCACACAAAGAAAAAGTTGGTAAAATCACAGTTGCACAAGCAGAAGAAATTGCAAAAACAAAAATGAAAGACCTAAACGCATCATCACTAGAATCTGCAGTATCTATGGTTAAAGGTACAGCTAGATCAATGGGGATCGAAGTTATAGGCTAATTATGGGAGAACTTAAATGTTCGCTATTACCAAAGGAGGGAAAAAGAAAATGAGCAAAAGAATGAACGAAGCTAATAAATTAGTTGAATCAGGAAAACTTTATGACGTTAAAGAAGCTATTGATTTAGCATTAAAAATGCCTAAAGCTAAATTTGATGAAACTATAGAAATGCATATTAAACTAGGTGTTGATTCTAAGCAAGCTGACCAACAAGTTAGAGGTGTTATCGTACTTCCTAACGGAACTGGTAAAACTAAAAAAGTTTTAGTACTTGCTAAAGGAGATAAAGCTGAAGCAGCTAAAGAAGCTGGTGCAGACTTTGTTGGTGATGACGACATGATTCAAAAAATCCAATCAGGATGGTTTGATTATGATACAGTTGTTGCTACACCAGATATGATGGCTTCTCTAGGAAGAGTAGCAAAATTACTTGGACCAAAAGGACTTATGCCAAATCCAAAATCAGGAACTGTAACAATGGATACAGCTAAAGCTGTAAAAGAAATTAAAGCTGGTAAAATTGAATATAGACTTGATAAAAATAATATTGTACATTGTCCTATTGGAAAAGTATCTTTCGGAGCTGAAAAAATTGCTGAAAACTATGCAACATTATTAGATGCTATAGTAAAAGCTAAACCAGCTGCTGCTAAAGGTACTTACCTTAAATCAATTGCTATATCAACAACAATGGGTGCTGGTATAAAAGTAAATCCATCATCAAAAATATAGTAATTAAAAAATAAAATATTAACCAAAGACAGTAGGTGGAAGTATTTCCATAAATCCTACCGAGGTAAAATAATGAACGGAACTTAGAGTTTTTGTTTGACGTTACCTCGTAGGTATGTCTTACAAAAACTTTTTATATTTTAAGGAGGTGTCATAAAAAGTGCCAAGTGAGAAAATATTAAATCAAAAGAAAGCTCAAGTTGAAGAACTTGCTGAAAAATTTAAGAAATCAAAAATGATCGTATTAGCAGAATACAGAGGTATTAATGTTGAAGACGATGCTAAATTACGTAGAACATTAAGAGAATCTGCTTGCGAATACAAAGTTGTTAAAAATTCTATCATTTCTCATGCTGCTGAAGCTGCAGGAATTGAAGGAATTGGTGAATTAGAAGGACCGACAGCAGTTGCTATAAGTTATGACGACTATGTTGCTCCTGCAAAAGCATTAAATGATTATGCTAAGGATAATGAATTTTATCAAATCAAAGCTGGCGTAATGGATCAAAAAGTAGTAGAAGTATCTGAAGTTAAAAAACTTGCTTCTTTACCATCAAAAGAAACTCTATATGCTATGCTTGCTTCTGCATTACTTGGAAATATCCGTAATCTTGCAGTTGTTCTTGATCAAACAAGAGAAAAGAAAGAAGAAGCTAACGCTTAAATTTAATTATTAATAGATTTTTAAGGAGGAATTTAAAATGGAAAAAATCGAAAAAATGATCGAAGAAATCGAAAAATTATCAGTAATTGAACTTGCTGATTTAGTAAAAGCAATTGAAGAAAAATTTGGAGTAAGCGCTGCTGCTGCTGTTGTAGCTGCTGGACCAGCTGCTGCTGGAGCTGCTGCTGAAGAAAAATCAGAATTTGACGTAGTATTAAAAGATGCTGGTGCAAATAAAATAGCTGTAATCAAAGTAGTTAAAGAAGCTACAGGATTAGGACTAAAAGAAGCTAAAGAAATTGTTGATGGAGCTCCAAAGACAATAAAAGAAAAAGTAGCTAAAGAAGATGCTGAAAAATTAGTTGAATCTTTAAAAGCTGCTGGTGCTTTAGCAGAAATGCAATAATTTATTGTAAATTAAATCTCTTAGATTTTGAATCTAAGAGATTTTTTTTTAACAGCATAAAAGCTTGTGATAGAAGAACTCAGAAATTTCAAAAATGCTGCTTGTAGGATCAAACTTTTTGATAGCTTTTTCTATAGAGGTAGCATAATTTTTCATTATTTCGTAAGAGTAGGAAGACTCTTCTATAAAATAACAAAATGAATCAATGCACCAAATGAAAAAAGATATCGGAACGTTCGAATCCTTAATGCTGGACATTTCATACATACTGCTTTCTACATCGAAGGTATCAATGTTGATGAACCTAGCGTAAAACTGTTTCCGGATGAATTGTTTCATTTGAAGAGTATCATCTAAATTTTCATTTTTTACGAGATCGATGATTGCCAAAATCAACACCGCAGATAATTTTCTTAAATTTTTCTTATTCTGCGCGTACTCAAGAGACTTAAGCTTTCCGAATGGATTACTCATTACTTCAATGGTAAATTCTTTGACGACCACTTCTTTTTTCTTGAAATTATCCACTTATAAGACCACCTTTCATATTAATATTAGGTTATTTTGTGCGACTGTTATATTATATTATTTATTCAATGTCAGTACAATATATTACTTAAATTTAGAAAAAAATCTACAAAATTAGACAAATGTATGTTTAACTTTTAAATTAAAATACACTAAAATCACTTTAAAATCTAGCTAATATATGTTATAATATATATTATATGGGGGTGTAAGGTTTCGACGGTTATCTTGAAATATGAATAGCGAGTAGTGGATGGTCGCTTCGGCCACTATAAAAAAGCGAAAAAAATATAAACGCTGATAATAGATTAGCAATGGCTGCTTAATTAAAAGCGCCTGTCTAAGTAAATTTTGCTAGAGGATTTACATTAGGCATCGACTTATCTAGCTAACAAATTTAATCTTGGTTGTGGATTAAAGGGTATTATAACAACCTGTTTGTTATATAGTTTTGTAAATGTTAGAGTATAACAAATAAATTTTAAACATTTACTGCACTCGGAGAAGTTCGTATGGATGGATTTTCGGACGTGAGTTCAACTCTCACCACCTCCACCATTTTTTATACTCTAACTCTTTAGTTAGAGTTTTAGCATATTGGAGGCTTAGAGTTTGGCTAGTAATATTGTATTTTTTTGTAAAGAATGTGGATATGAAAGTTCCAAATGGATGGGAAGATGTCCAGGATGTAATAATTGGAATACTTTCGTTGAAGAAAAAGTAAATAAAAAGACTGCTGCTACCACTAAAAATAAGGGTATAAGTAGCACTTTTAATGATAAATCAGAAGTAAAAAAATTACATGAGATAGTTATAAGTGAGCAAGTAAGAGTGGACACTGGATATGAAGAACTTAACCGTGTTTTAGGTGGAGGAATTGTAGAGGGATCACTAATTTTAATTGGTGGTGAACCTGGTATTGGTAAATCTACATTAGTTATGCAAGTATGTAATAACTTAAGTAAATACGGAAAAATGATGTATATTTCAGGTGAGGAATCTGAAACTCAAGTAAAACTTAGAGCTGATAGATTAAAGGTAAATTCTAGTAATATATTATTTTTAAATGAAACAGATATATCTATAATAGAAGAAAAAATTGAGGAAGAGGAGCCAAAGTATTGTATAGTTGATTCAATTCAAACACTTTTTGATCCGGAAATTTCTTCTGTTGCTGGTAGTGTTTCTCAAGTTAAAGAAGCAACTGCAAGACTTATGTATTTGTCTAAGAGAAAAAATATTACTATTATAATTGTAGGGCACGTAACAAAAGATGGTGTTATTGCTGGTCCACGTATTTTAGAACATATGGTAGATACGGTATTATATATTGAGGGTGAAAGATTTTTTTCACATAGAATTGTTAGAGGAATAAAAAATAGATTTGGTTCTACTAACGAAATTGGAATTTTTGATATGCAAGATTCTGGTATGGTAGAAGTAAAAAATATGTCAGAAATATTTTTATCTGATAGTTCTAAAAATTTACCTGGTTCTTCCATTATAGCAACTGTAGAAGGAAATTCAACTATAGTACTAGAAGTTCAAGCATTAACTTCTACTTCTTATTATAATAATCCTAGAAGGGTCGCTAATGGAATAGATTTAAATAGACTATTCATGATACTTGCAGTACTTGAAAAAAGGTGTAAATTAAACCTTGGAGGCTACGATGTATATGTAAATGTCATTGGTGGTATAAGAATAGATGAACCAGCTATAGATCTTGGAATTGCAATGGCAATATTTTCAAGTTATAAAAATATAACAATAGATCCATTAACTGTATTTATTGGAGAAATAGGACTTACTGGTGAGATTAGACAGATAAACAATATAGAAAAAAGAGTAAAAGAAATTGAAAAATTAGGTTATAAAAAAGTATATCTAAATAAAAAACAAGCTAATAGAATATCAAAAGAACTAAGTAATTTAAATATAAAAATTATTGGTGTTGAAAAAATAGATGAGGTTATTTCTTATTTAGAAAATAAGAAGGGGGATGAAG
Source organism: uncultured Clostridium sp. (assembly GCA_905204915.1). Lineage (GTDB taxonomy): Bacteria > Bacillota > Clostridia > TANB77 > CAG-465 > CAG-465. The sequence continues at coordinate 1,805 of CAJLBR010000050.1, read as the reverse complement.
CTAATGCCAAGAGATGATGAAATGTTGGAAATATTAAAAATACTTGCTCCTGGTACCAAATTAAGAGAAGGTCTGGATAATATACTAAAGGCCAAAACTGGTGCATTAGTTGTCATTTCAGAAGCAGAAGAAGTAATGAAACTTGCAGATGGTGGTTTTAAAATAGATCAAGAATTTACACCAGCAAGCATATATGAATTGGCTAAAATGGATGGAGCTATAATCGTTAGTCAAGATTTAAAAAAGATACTTATGGCTAATGTTCAATTAGTACCAGACCATAATATAAAAACGCAAGAGACTGGTACTAGACATAGAACAGCTGAAAGGGTAGCAAAGCAAACTAATGAACTTGTAGTTTGTATATCTCAAAGAAGGGGAATAATTACAGTATTTAAAGGTAATTTTAGATACGTAATTAATGAAACATCTGCAGTAGTGATGAGAGCAAATCAAACTTTAGAAGCATTAGAAAAATATAAAACTGTTTGGGATAATATGCTAAATATTCTAAGTGAACATGAATTTGATGATATTGTATCATTGGAAACAGTTGCAAATTCAATATATAGAAGCGAAATGATTATGCGTATGGAACCTGAAATTGAAAGAAATATAATAGAACTTGGCGATGAAGGAAGACTTGTAAAAATGCAATTTGAAGAACTTATTGCAAATGTAGAATCTGAAGAAAAGAAAATAATCAAAGATTATATGTTAGTTAAAAAGAGAAGTACTAAAACTGAAGATTCATTGCTAAAAGATATTAGAAAATTAGACAAAAAAGATCTAGTAAATGCAGAGAAAATAATTAAGATTTTAGGATATGAAAGTGAAGATAATGTTTTAGATTTAAATGTTTCACCTAAAGGATACAGAATTGTTAGTAAAGTACCTAAAATGCCTATGTCTATCATTGCAAAAATGGTTGAAAAATTTGGATCATTGCAACCAATTTGTAATGCTTCAATAGAAGAATTATATGAGGTAGAAGGTATTGGTGAAGTAAGAGCTAAAATCATTAATCAATCGCTTAGAAGATTACAAGAACAATACATTTTAAAGGGTTACAACATTTAGAAAATACATAAAATTGCTTTACTTTTCGACAAAAATGTGGTATAATATATATGTGTTAAGGAGTTTTCTTAAAGGAGGGATGACCATGTTCAAGATTGGTGATAAAGTAGTATATCCTATGCATGGAGCTGGTACTATAGAATCAATTGAAGAAAAAGAAATGATGGGGAATGCCGAAGACTACTATATAATTAAAATGCCTGTAGGTGGAATGAAACTTATGGTTCCAACTAATAAGGTTGAAGATATAGGAATAAGAGAAGTTTCAGAAAAAAGCGTTTCTGAAAAAGTATTCTCAGTTTTAGAAAAACCAAAGGATCCTTATGTACATGATGCAAATTGGAGCAAAAGATATAATATGAACGCTGATAGAATAAAATCAGGTGATATATTAGAAGTTGCTGAAGTTGTAAGAGAATTATCTCATAGACATATGGAAAGAGGACTTTCGATCGGAGAAAAGAAAATGCTTTCAACAGCAAAAAATATTTTACTTAGCGAGATGGTATTATCACAAGGAGAATCTCAAGAAGAACTTGATAATAAGATTGAATCTATTATAAAAGAGTCTTATGAGTTAGGAACTGTTAATGATGCTACTCAAGCTAACAATAATATTACACAGTTATAAAAAAAGATTGCTTTAGGCAATCTTTTTTTATTTTACTAATCATTTAGTACTTTGTTTTGTCTTTTCTTTAATTCAGTAATTATACTGTAATCAT
>CAJLBR010000049.1 GCA_905204915.1 uncultured Clostridium sp. | reverse complement strand
GTATAGAATCAGATATTGATAGACATATGTATGAATATAACTTGGTTATAAACATTTGTAAAAATTCTTATCGTTATTTTAAAATAATAGATAAAATATTTGAAAAATTACAAAAGATTTATGATGAAAGTTTTGAAAAGAAAATAGTAAATTTAAAAGATTATATAAAAATGTATAAAGAAATTTACGACATGAAAATAAAAACAATGGTAAATGATGTTCATAGATCAATTGCTACAGAAGACGAGTACTTAGAATACTCAAAACTTCTAGCAAATTTTGAATATGATGAACTAGATCAATTTATCATAAAAAGAGCTTTAGAGTCTACTTCTAATGATTCAGTAAAAGAATTACTAGAAGATAGCATTAAAAAAGAAGAACCAGAAGAAGTAAACGTAGATGAAATCGTAGAGGAAGAAATTTCTAACGAAGATGAAGCTATCGCAAAAGATGATGATGTAGTTGAAAAAATTGAGGAATTAATAGAAAGCAAAGTTCCTGAAGAAGAAAAAGAAGTAAAAGAAAAAGTAGAAGTAGAAGAGACAAAAGAAAAGAAAACAAAAAAGGCAACTAGAACAAAAAAAGTTGTAGAAGATGATGAAAAAAATGAAGTAAAAGATGAAGAAATAGTTGAAGAAAAGCCAAGAAAAAGAAGAAAAAAGAGTGAATAAAAAATAATCCAATACACCAAAATGGCATTAGTGACTATTTTGGTGTATTTCGTTAAAAAAATCATTGATTTTAAAATGTGACAAAATAATTGAGATTTATATAGTAAAATATGTAATATAGACATAAGAGGTGTAAAGATGATTTATAATAGATATTTAGAAAATGATACTAGATTCGGAAATGTAATAGAATTTTTTGGAAAAATATTTAATTTAAAGAATATTTTATTTGCTGTTCTTTCTTTTGCACTTGCAAATGTAAGTTTTGCTTTAGATGTAACTCCATTTAGCTATGTGTTGTTTGGTGTTGCAAGTGTATTTAATGTACCTTTGCTATTAGTGTTGGTATTTTCTATTTTAGGACTTGCTAGTACAAGCCTTACTACAGCGGTAGTGGTAAAACTTTTAGCATTTTTTGTGCTATTTTCACTTTTAACAGCGCTGGTCAATATTCAAGGAGTAAGTAAAAGATTTTCTGTATTTTTTAAATTTTTAATAGCAATATCTATAATAGAAGTTATTTTTAATTTTATAAATTCAACACTTTTTACTAATATACTTGGAATATTATCTAATATAGCGATATTTTCAGTATTATATTTTGTATTTGTATCTGGAATTTATGTTCTTATAAACTTTAATAAAGGGTATGTATATACAAAAGAAGAAAGTGTAGCAATGATTGCTGTTGTTGCAATAGCACTTACAATATTTAAAGATGTACAAGTTTTAGGATTTTCTGTATTTAATGTATTGATTTTAACAATGATACTAATATTTTCTTGGAAAAAAGGACCAATATATGGTGGGGCAGCAGGACTAATTATAGGACTTATGCTAACACTTGTTATGCAAGTTAATATGACATATATTGTATCTTTAGCACTAAGTGGTATAATTTCAGGTGTACTTAGTAAATTTGGAAAGGTTGCAGTTGTAATAGGATTTTTAGCAGGAAATATTTATTTAATATATTATGCTAATGAATTTTCATATTTATCAATTAGATTAAGTGAATTTTTAGTTGCAGCAGTTCCATTATTAATAATTCCTAAAAAGTTGGAAGTAAAATTAAGTAGCCTGTTTAATAAAAATAAAACTTTAGATAAAACATATGAGAATGTTTTAGATACTGCAAGCTCAATAAGAAAAAAGGTTGGAGCAGTATCAGAGGTTTTTGATAATCTAGCTGATAGTGTAGTTGAATGTACTGAAGAAGAAAATAGTGAAACAAGAGCAGTTATTAAAAGATATATAACAGAGTATACTTACAACACTTGTATAGATTGTAAAAATAAAAGAGAATGTATAGCAGATGAAAAATTAAATATTATTGTTGATTATATTGCAACTAAGCTTGAAAATAATGAAAAAATAGACAGTTCAATGCTTACTTTTGAATGTAATGAATCTGAAAAAATAATAGATGGAATATATGAAATCTATAATAGTATGAAACTTATGAGAATACTAAAAAGAAAAGAAAAAGAAAATAGCGATAAAATATCTAAACAATATAAAGAAGTTTCAAAGATACTATCAAATGTTGCAAAGAATATAAAAAATGTTGAGATAGTAAAAACAAAAGAACAAAAAAAGCTAGCAGAAGAGCTTAAATTTTATGGATATGTTGTTTACGAAGAAAACTTTGTAAAAACTGATAATACAATAGAGTACACTTTTGTTACTGATATCTTAACAGATATAGATAAACAAAAAAAGCAAATAGTAAATATAGCTACAGATATATTAGAACAGGATATGACTATAAAGCTTATACTTAATAGTAGTAAAACTGAAAAATCCAAAATAAAGCTTGTATCTACTCCAGCATATGAAACTCAAACTGGAATATGTAGTCTTATTAAAACTGGAGAAGATGTTTCAGGAGATTCATATTCAACTTATGAACTTAGTGATCTAAAATATATAAGTATTTTAAGTGATGGAGCTGGATCTGGTAAAGGGGCATCTAGTGCTTCTACTTCTGTTATTGCAATGTTAGAAAAACTATTAGAAGGCGGATTTGAAGAAGATAAAGCTATTGAAATAATAAATAGTGTTATAAAGTTAAAAGGTGAGGATTCATCTTATTCTACACTTGATACTTTTATAATGGACTTAAAAACTGCAAATGCAAGTTTTATAAAATTAGGATCTGCTCCAACATATGTAGTAGAAGATTCAAAAGTAATCACTATTAATAATATGAATATTCCAATAGGACTAATAGAAAAAACAGAATATGTGCCAGTAGCAAAAAAATTAAAAAATAATGATTTAGTAATACAAATAAGTGATGGCGTTGTAGATGATACACAAAATATTAATGATAATTACTTTATTAATTATTTGAAAACTGTAGATGTTACAAAGTCTGCAAGAGTAATATCAGAAGATATAAGTAGATTTTTAAATAGAACCTTTGAAGGAAATTTCAAAGATGATATCACTGTTTTAGTTACTAAAGTAAAAAAGACAAATATATAAAGAAAATATTTAAATACTCAAGTTACCACTTGAGTATTTTTTATACACTTAAGTACATATACTAAACTATGGTGATATAAATAAATGGTGAATTTAGGTCTTATCTTGAAATACATAGAAAATATAATTTGGTCAATACCACTTGTTGCATTATTAGTTTTCGTACATTTGTATTTTACTGTAAAGTTAAAATTTCCACAGAAAAATACATTAAAAGGATTAAAATTAATGTTTAGTTCTGAATCAAAGGATTCTAATGGCAAAGAGGGAATTAGTTCGTATAAAGCATTAATGTCGGTTTTGGCTGCAACACTTGGAACTGGAAATATAGTAGGAGTTGCAACAGCAATTGCTATTGGTGGTATAGGAAGTATATTTTGGATATTTATATCAGGAGTTATAGCTATTGCAACTAAATATGCAGAGACTTATATAGTATTAAAATATAGAAAGAAAAATAAAAAGGGATATTATGGAGGGGCAATGTATGTTTTAAATGACAGACTGGATAAAAGAATACTTGCAATTTTATTTAGTTTGTTTTTAATTGTTGCATCCTTTGGAATTGGAGCCATGATACAATCTAATTCAGCGGTAAATGCAATAATTTCTAGCTTTAACGTAGATAAGAAATTAATTGCAATAATAGTTAGTATAATATGTACATATGTTATATTTGGAAATGAGAAGAGAATATCTAATATTAGCAGTATTTTAGTGCCAGTAGCAACAATAATATATTTTATTATGTGTTTGGGGCTTATAGTAGAATATAGAGCATTTTTAACTCCAAGTATTATAAGAATAGTAAAAGAGGCATTAAATTTTAAATCCGCTGCAAGTGGAATATTTTCTAGTACAGCTATTTTAGCCATGAGTGCTGGATTTTCAAAGGGACTTTTTTCAAATGAAGCTGGAATGGGAAGCTCACCAATATTTGATGCAACTGTAAGAGAACAAAATTTAAAGAAACAATCTCTAATTTCTTCTACAGCTGTTTTTATAGATACAGTTATTTTATGTACTTTGACAGGAATAATTTTAGTAGCAAGTTCTAGTTATTTGGTTACAAATAATCCAATGGAAATAGTAACTTTAGCATTTTCAAAGTTTCCATTTGGGGAAATGCTATTAACAATTTCATTAGTAATATTTGGTGTTGCTACAATACCATGCTGGGGATACTACGGAAGTGCTGGTGTAAGGTTTTTATTTAAATCAAGAAATTTTTATATGTTGATATATAAAATCTTATACGCGGTTTCAATTTACATTGGTGCTATATGTGCACTTGATACGGTATGGACTGTATCTTCAATAGCAAATGGTTTAATGATACTGCCAAATGTGTATATGTTAATAAAATTAAGAAAAGAAATCAATTAAAAATAAAAAACAATATATAGAATTGGCATTTTACTGGACTTTTTAGCATATATATGGTAAAATAGCAGGAAACACTAAAAACACGAAAAATAATTTTGAGGTGAGTTTAATGAAAAGTTGTAGATGTCACGAAATACAAAGATTAGATACCGGATGCTATAATATAATCTTAAAAGATTATAGAAAGAAGGTTCAGGAAAAACGGATTTATGAATACACGTGCTTAAACTGCATGACATCGTCTTACTTAACTGAAGATGAGGTAGATTCAAGATATGTCATAAACATAAGTGGTTTAAAGTGTTCAAAGGGAATATTAAGGTTAGAGTATGATGAAGTTTTAAACGAGTTTTACAAGATGGATGTTGAGCCCAAACTTTATATTGTTTATTTTATCATGAAAATAATCGTAGAGCTTCTCAGTGAAAATGAAAATTTTTTAAAAAGTGAAAAATATAATTTCGGTGATATAAGACATGAAACAATAAAGCTTGCTATTAGTGAGTTTAATGAAAAAAGACTAAAAAGCACAAAGACATTTAAGAAAAGATTATTTGAAATGCTAGAGGCGAGAAATATTTAACTTAAAGGAGGATGTATGCAAAATATAAAAATAGGCAAAGAAAATGTTTTAAATTATTTAATCGTAAGATTACCAATTTTAAGCTCTGTATTTGCCGGTAGTTCAAAAATGTCATCAAAAACATTATATGAAATAGCCCAAAATTCAAATCAGTTCTATATCCGGTTAAAACTGGCTGGTAATCCAAAATCTTGTGAAAATACACTAAAAATTCTTGCTAGAGATAATGAAAGTGATATAAGAAATGAAGTTGCCCAAAATCCAAATATTTCACAGGATATAATAGGTGTATTGTCAAAAGATAGTTGTGTGTTTGTTAGAGCAAGGGTGGCTGAAAATAAAAATTGTACTATAAAATTACTTGAGAAAATGTCGAGTGATCCATCACCAATCGTAAGAATTGCTATTGCTAGAAATAAAAAAACACCGGTATATGTATTAAAATCTTTAGAACGTGATAATGATAAAAAAGTGCGAGATGCTGCAACAATCCATTTAAAAAATTGTTGAATAATAAGACAGCTTAAAAAGTTCAGAGTTAATCTTTGAACTTTTTTCTTTTTTCTGTACTTTTAACAAATACTTTGATATAATGAAAAAAATAAGAAGGGATAAACATGATGAATTTTACACATTTACATGTACATACAGAATATAGCTTATTAGATGGAGCTATAAGAATAAAAGATTTAGTAAAAAAAGTAAAAGATAATCAAATGACTTCTGTAGCAATAACAGACCATGGCAACATGTTCGGAGCCATCGAATTTTATAAAGAGTGTATAAGTAATAACATAAAGCCAATAATTGGATGTGAAGTTTATGTTGCACCGCGTAGCAGATTTGAAAAACAGGGAAAAATAGATACAGAACCCAATCATTTAATTTTACTTGCGATGAACGATATTGGATATCATAATTTAATGAAACTATGCTCTATAGGATACACTGAAGGATTTTATTACAAACCTAGAATAGACATGGAAGTATTAGAAAAATATAATGAGGGATTAATATGTCTTTCTGCGTGTCTTGCATCAAAGGTTGCAAGGCAAATAGTTGCAAATGATATTGCAGGAGCTAAAGAAACGGTTAGTAGCTTTGTAAAAATTTTTGGTAAGGATAGATACTTTTTAGAATTACAAGATAATAAGTTGAGAGAGCAAATATTAGTAAATCAGAATTTAATTACTATTTCTAAAGAATTTGGAATAGGGGTAGTTGCTACAAATGACTGTCATTACTTAAATTCTGATGATTATTATATGCATGAGGTTATGCTTTGTATTCAAACCAGAAAAACTATGAAAGATGATGATAGAATGTCATTTAAAACAAATGAATTCTACGTAAAAACAAAAGAAGAAATGAAGGAGGCTTTTAAATATATTCCGGAGGCAATTGAAAATACTCAAAAGATAGCTGATATGTGTAACTTAACAATAAATTTTGGAACTACAATATTACCGGAATTTAAAATTGATGAGAATATAACACACTTAGAGTATTTTAAAAGAATGTGCTATGAAGGCTTGAAAAAAAGATATGATAAAGAAAGAATAGAAAAAGCAAAAGAAAGATTAGATTATGAAATTAGTGTTATAGATAAAATGGGATATATAGATTATTTTTTAATAGTACAAGATTTTATAAATTATGCTAAAAGTGTTGGGATTGGAGTAGGCCCTGGCAGAGGAAGTGGTGCTGGTTCAATAGCTGCGTATGCAATTGGAATAACAGACATTGATCCATTAAAATTTAATCTAATATTTGAAAGATTTTTAAATCCCGAAAGAGTTAGCATGCCCGACTTTGACGTAGATTTTTGTTACGAAAGAAGGGGCGAAGTAATAGATTATGTAACACGTAAATATGGTAAAGATCATGTAGCTCAGATTATAACTTTTGGAACAATGGCAGCAAGAGCTGCTATAAGAGATGTAGGAAGAGCTCTAGACATATCATATCAAAAAATCGATACAGTATCTAAAATGGTTCCTCATACAATTAATATGACAATAGATAAGGCTTTGGAAGAAAATAAAGAATTAAGACAAATGTATGAGATCGATGAGGAAATAAGAGAAGTAATAGATCTTAGTAAAAAAATAGAAGGGCTTGCAAGACATGCATCAACCCATGCAGCAGGTGTTGTAATTACTAAAAATCCGGTAGGAGATTATGTACCACAATACGAAAACTCTGGAATGATTTCAACTCAGTACACTATGACTCTTTTAGAAGA
>CAJLBR010000048.1 GCA_905204915.1 uncultured Clostridium sp. | reverse complement strand
GGCAGAATATTTATACATTTTAGGACAATGTTATAAAGAACTTAAAGACTTTATAAATGCTAGAGATTCATTTGCTCTTGCAGTAGATTTAGATAATAAAGATTACAAATCTTATTATGAATTGGGACTAATTTTGGATGAAACTAACAAAAAAGAAACAGCAATGGTAATGTTTAAAAAAGCCTTGAGTATAAAACCTAATTTTTATGAGGCTGCTGAAGCACTTGGAATATGCTTGACTAGTCAGGGAAGATTTGAAGATGCTGTAAAAGCTTATAAAGATTCTGTAAAAATTCATGAAAACTCTTGTGAACTTTATTACAATATTGGAATGCTTCAAATGGAATTAGGACACTATGATGATGCAACCAAAGCTTTTGAAAGAGCTTGTGAAATAAATCCAAATTTATATACTGGTTTTTATAATTTAGGTGCAATAGAATATATGAAAGGTGAGTATGATAAGGCTATAGAATATTATAAAAGAATAGTTAAATCTAGTATATATGGACCTAAAGCATATTATAAAATTGCAATCTGTTACGCTGCAAAAAAGGAATACGATTTATCTATGACAAGTTTAGAGTATGTAATAGAAGTGGATCCTAAATACTTAAAAATGGCCAAAAAAGATTTCATATTTAAAGATATGTTAGATAAAATTGAGCAATATGAAAAAAATAAAGAAGAATTAGAAAGACTAAAAAGAGAAAAGAAAAATTATATGAGGGACAGGCTTAGATTATTTAAGAGAAAAGAAGAGAAGAAAGAGGATGACACTGATACTCAAAAAGCAGAAGAAAATGCCGAAGAAGTTAAAGATGTTGAAGAGCAGGCAAAAATTGCTAGATAAAAGTGTATAAAAATAAAAATACGGACTTTAGAAAGTTCGTATTTTTTTAATAGTTCATAGTTTGGAGCTGGAAATCAGAATTGAACTGACAACCTATGGTTTACGATACCATTGCTCTGCCAATTGAGCTATTCCAGCTAATATGTTATAATTATATCACTTATTTTATAAAATTCAATATAAAAACATTATAGTATTATAAAATTTTTTGAAAGTCATAGGAAAAACTTGCAAGTAATACACAAAAGTCGTAGAAAAAACTTGCAACTCGCACATAAAAGTCGTAGGAAAAACTTGCATAAAAGTAAAAATGAATGTATAATATATATGAGGTGTTCTTATGTTAAAAAGAAAAATAACAAAGGTTCTTGAAGAATGGAAAGAAGAAGAAAATAAACAATGTTTATTAATTCGTGGTGCAAGGCAGGTTGGAAAAACATATATAATTGAACAATTTTGTAAAGCCAATTATGAAAGTTATATTTATATAAATTTTGATTTATCACCTACTTTAAAGGAAATTTTCAATGGAGACTTAGATGCTAATACTTTGATTATGAAATTGGAAGTAACATTTCCTGAAATTGAAATAAAATCAGGAAAAACAGTTTTATTTTTAGATGAGATACAAAGTTGTCCTAATGCGCGAGTAGCATTGAAGAGTTTTGCTATGGATAAAAGAATAGATGTTATAGCATCTGGTTCTTTATTGGGATTATACTATAAAGAGATAACTTCATATCCAGTTGGATATGAAAGAATTGTAGATATGTATCCATTAGATTTTGAAGAATTTTTGTGGGCTGTTGGTATTAAAGAAAATATTATAGAAGACGTAAGAAAAAAATTTGAAAAAAAGGCTCCTATTGATGAATATGTTTTAAAACAATTAAATAATCAGTTCAAAATGTTTTTGATTGTTGGTGGAATGCCTAGAATTGTTGATGAATATATAAAACAAAAAGCTTTATCAAAAGTTATGACATTACAAAAATCTATAATTGAAGATTATAAATTAGATATCGTAAAATATGCTGAAACATCTGTTAGGCAAAAAGTATTAAATACTTTTGATAGTATTCCTACTCAGTTAGTTAAAAAGAATAAAAAATTTTCATATGTAAACATTTTGGATGAAGAAAAAAACGTAGGAGAAAGAAAATATAGTAGTAGCATAGAATGGTTGAAAAATGTGGGAATAATTAATTGTTGTTATAATTTAACAGAGCCTGCAGCACCATTAAAATCAAATTTAAGACTAGACTGTTTTAAAATATATATGAGAGATATCGGATTATTAGTATCAATGTATGAGAGTGGTATTCAAAAAGATTTATTGAATGATGATTTATATATAAATGAAGGTGCTATACTTGAAAATGTATGTGCAGAAGAAATACAAACAAGATATGATGATATTATGTATTATAAAAAGAAAAGTCAGCTAGAAATTGATTTTATATTAAATATAGATGGAGTAGTTACAGCGTTAGAAGTCAAATCTGGTAATAATAAACAATCAAAATCTTTAAATTCCATTGTAGAAAATTATAAAACTGTATCCAGATACATCAAACTGGAAAAAGATACAAATGTATATGTAGATGATCTTGGAATAGAACATTATCCATTATTTATGATAATGTTTATTTAAAATTTATTTGGAGGAATTATGGATTATAAAAGTAGTTATAATTCACCACTTGGAATAATTTATATGAAAAGTGATGGCGAATATTTGACAAGTCTATGGTTTGATAAATCAAGGGATTCCGAAAAACATAAAGGACAATTTGTAGAAGAAAATTTAAAAATTTTTGAAAATACTAAAAGATGGCTTGATATTTATTTTAGTGGTAAAAATCCGGATTTTACACCTAAATATAAAATAGAACATTTAACAGAGTTTAGAAAATTAGTTATAGATATAATGAATAAAATTCCTTATGGAGAAATTGTAACTTATAATGATATAGCAAATGAGATTGCAAAAATAAAGGGAATAAAGAAAATGTCTGCTCAGGCAGTTGGTGGTGCTGTAGGATGGAATCCAATTTGTATTATTATTCCTTGTCATAGAGTAGTTGGCGCAAATGGTAATTTAACTGGATATGGTGTAGGAATTAATAATAAAATTAAACTGCTAGAATTAGAGAAAAATGATATTAATAGCTTTACTATTCCAAAGAGGGGGAACGCTTTATGAAAAGATGTAAGTGGTGTAACTTAAATAATAAAAAGTATATTGAATATCATGATAAAGAGTGGGGAGTTCCAAATTTTGATGATAAATATTTATTTGAAATGTTAATATTAGAATCTTTTCAGGCTGGACTTTCTTGGGAATGTATTTTGAATAAAAGAGAAAACTTTGAAAAAGCATATGATAATTTTGAAATAGATAAAATATGCCTTTATGATGATAATAAAGTTAAAGAATTACTTAATGATAAGAATATTATTAGAAATAAATTAAAAATCATTGCAAGTATTAACAATGCCAAAATTTTTAGAAAAATTATGCAAGAATATGGTTCGTTTTATGACTATTTAAAGACTTTTACAAATGGAAAAATTATATATGAAATAAACAAAACAAAATCAGATTTATCTGATAATATCTCAAAAGATTTAATAAGTAGAGGAATGAAGTTTGTAGGGAGTACAACTATTTATTCTTATTTACAAGCTGTAGGAATTATTTTTTCTCATGACGACGAATGTTTTTTAGCTGTAAAAAATAATTAAAGATTTTAATGAAAAAATCCAAAAGAATTTAATTGATATATTTGGCGTTTTATTTAAAGGTGTTGTATTTTTAATACATCACTTTTTTCTTATAAAAAAATGAAATAAATATTAATAACATAAGGTTGATTTTAAAAATAATTTAATGTATAATATTATAAGTGATATATATTTGTATGTAAAAAATGTAATTTGCATTTAGCATATTATAGGAGTGATTGAATATGAAAAAATTAATGACGGCTTTAGTGTTGGTAATTCTTTTAGTACCATCATTTGCTTTTGCTGAATCACATAGTGTGGATATTACATCTGCTATAGGAATAGAGATTCTTGCAACTGTATTTATTTCTGTATATGGACTTTTGCCACTTTCAAGGTTAATTTCAGAAAAAAGGAGTGGATTAATATTTGGAGTAATTTTTGCAATTAGGGCTTTTATACTTCTTGTTTTAAATATTGTTATTGCTGATTATATAGCAGTAATAGATATTTTTGTTGGTGTAATATTAGTATTTTGTGTTAGAAATGTAAGTAAAAAAGTGGAAACTAAAAAGGAGTTAGAAAAATCTAATGCTATTGTAGATTCACAACCGATATGTCAAAAATGTGGTAGTTTAATTTCAAACCCTAGTAATAAATTTTGTACTAATTGTGGAGCTAATTTAGCTTTACAAAATAATAATAAAGGAAAGGTAATAGCTCATACTAATGATTATGATCCTATGTATTCTGCTAAAACTGATAGAATGCTTGAATTATTTATAGAAAGAAAAATAAAAGAAATGGGAATGGAAGATAAGATAAAATATGTTCCGGTAGAAGCTTTGAAAAGAAGAAATATATTAAATCTAATATTTGCGTTTTTAGTTTTTGTATTTACAACTTTGATATTTTTCCATTTTCCAGTATATACTTATTTAATAGGTATGATAATACTTTTTGTATTTTTTTCTCTTACAAGAAAATACAATTTAGTAAGTTATGTAGCTAAGGAAGCTAAGGCTAGACCTAGTGAGAAGATAACAAATATAATAATGAGTGTGAAAGAAAGACTTGTTCCAAATACTTCACCAATATTAAAATATATAGGAATTGTGGTAGCTATAATAGTTCCATGCATTATTTTCATGAACCCAAGAATAATGTATGAAAAAACTGAAAATGGATATGCTGTTAGATTTTATACGCTTGGCGTAAAAGGCTTTACAACAGCAATCATTCCAGATACCTATAAAGGTGAAGAAGTTGTTGAATTAAGAGGAAACTGTTTTTCAAATATGCCATTTTTAAGAAGTGTTACTCTTCCAGATACTATAACTAGCATAAGAGGACAAGCTTTCAAAAATGATATGATGTTAACTAACGTAAACCTTCCTAAAAATTTGCAATATTTAGGCGGAGGTTCATTTTACAATTGTAAGAGCCTTAAATCTATTGAATTTCCAGATTCATTAACTGAAATGGGTGGAGAAACATTTTATAATGCATCTTCATTAGTTGATGTTAAACTTCCAAGTAATTTAACTGAAATAAAAGGAAGTACTTTTGAAGGATGCATATCTCTAGAAAAAATAGAAATACCAGATACTGTAAAGAGAATTGGTGGACATGCCTTTTATGGATGTGGAAAACTTAGTGAAGTTAATTTAAGTCAATACAGTAATTTAGATGAAATAGGTTCATCAGCATTCAGGGAGTGTGCTAGTCTTAAGGAAATAGTTATTCCTAGAGGAACATCAGTTGATTCAAGAGCATTTAAGGGTAGTCCTACAAAAGTAAAATATCTTACAAATGGTAAGGGATATCTTTATAATAGTTGGTTAAAAGTAAGTTTAGGTAAAATCAGAAATGTAGCTGTTCTGGAATCAGATTCAATTTGCTATGATACAAATGCTAAAATAGGACTTGAAAGTATTAATAGAAGTATTTCAGGAAATGAATTTAATCTTGTATATACAGATAAGAATGGAAGCCAAAAAATGACTTTAAGTGAAGAAAATCCAAATATACAAATAAACGATAACCTTTATATTCAAATTATAATGCAAGACTATGTTAATGATTTTAGAGCTGATTATGTATATTTTAATACATATTTTAATTAATTCCATAAACGCAATTTTTAATAAGGAAGGAACATTATAATGGAAAATAAATTTATACATTTACTTTATGTGCCGACAATGGCTTGTAATATGAATTGTAAATATTGCTATTTAGAAGATAATACAAAAGATGAATGGAGCAAAAAGGATTCTCTTGAAACTTTAAGGTATGCTGTAGATAAATTTAAAAGGGCTAATGTAATTCCTTTCAATATTTCACTACATGGTGGAGAAGTTACTACATTATCTAAAGGTGAATTTTATAATTTAATAGAGTATATTTCTAATTATTATCATGAAAATAACAAAATTATATCTGATGCTGGTTTTAGAGTGGGAATGCCACATATTAAAACTAATTTATATGGAATAGACAAGCATATAGATACTATAAAGAAATTTAATGTTTCAATATCCGGTAGCTTGGATTTACCACTATTTTTACATGATGAATATAGAGTGACTAAAGGAAATAAAAAAACACTTAATAAAATTTTAGAGAATATAGAACTTTTAAGGGATATTCCAAATAAGAAAAAAGTTTCAGCAACAATATTTAAAGAGCATTATGAACATATTGATAAAATAATTGAGGATATAAAATTTTTAGATAAAAATACATGCCTCGATATGAATGATTTTAATTTCATGATAGGATTTGATTATAATTCAAATGGTATATTACATCACATAACAATGGATGAGCAAGTTGACTTTTATAATAAAATGCATCAAGCTTTTGACGGAACAAATTTAGATTTTGGAGTTAATGGCCCATGGTTTGATGAATTTGGTCCTGGTTATTGTACAAACTGTGATAACTGTGGAGAAAAGTTCTTCTTACTTGAGAAAAATGGGGATATCTATTCATGTGTAAGAGGACAAAAAAATAAAGATTATTATTATGGAAATATATATAATGATAGTGTTGAAGAAATATTACAGTGTGCATATAAGAAAATATATATGAATCATAATAAAGCACCATTAAATGAAGATTGTACAAAATGTGGATATTTATATCTTTGTAAAACTGGATGTCCATTTGTAAAAAATACGTATAAAGAAAATAAAAGTTATACTTGTTTGCTACAACAGAAAATGTATAAGGATAGAGGATTTGAAAAAGATAAATTTAATGATGAATTTGTATATCAATATGTTGCTAAAATGAGAGTAGAGGATTTAACTAGATATGTTCCGAAAAAAACACAGTTAGAATATCCTTCATTAGAGGAAATAATTTCAATAGATGAAAATTTAAAATATATATATGATAGTGATAGTTTTATATTAGAAGTTGATGATACTTTATATAAATTGGAATCACAAGTGTTAAGGAAAAAAAGAGATTTTGTGTATATAACACCTATAAGTAAGGTAAGAATTTATATGAAAAAACATATGATATCTGAAGTTTGTGGTTATCCAGAAAATAATTCTTTATATATGATGTTACTTAGTGGAAATTTAGTAACCTATGGGGATGAGAACAGAACTAAACAAAGACATGTTGCAACACATCAAATATATAAAGGAGTGCTAGATTCTCAACATTTAAATAAAGATGATTATTATGTATATGATATTTCTAATTTAATAAAAGAATATAAAACTCAATACTCGAAAGATGTACCAAATAATATGTTTTTTACTACGTCATCTTTAAGAGATTACCATTATACTAAACAGAAAAATAATGCATATTATCACATACAATCTATAAATTTGCCATTTCAAAATATTGAGTTTTATTATATAGATATAGATGAGGAGTTAAAAAAATGAATATAGAACCAGAAACTTATGAAGAGTTAATAAGAATGAAAAGATGTATAGAATTAACTAAATATTATGAACTTTCTGATCAAGAGCTTGAAAAAATTTATGTATTTCTTTCAGAAAATAAAAATGGACAAATAAAAGGTGGAACTGTAAATATATCTTTGATGATAGAAAATCAAGCACCATCAGCCATTATACCTGTAAAACGTCTAACACTTTCAATAGATGGTGTATTGCTAACTAATAAAGTACTTATTGTTTATCCTCATCATAATCCATCATCAGGCGGTGGATCTGGTAGTGGTGGTTCATCATCAAATAATAATAATAACAACAATAATAATAACAATAATAGATAGGATGTGAGGAAATATGCCATTTGTATCTGATAGCTTTTACGATGAAAAGTTAAAGAAGTATGGCTTAAATATCAAAACTAAGTATATAGTTGGAAATAAAATACTAGAGAGAAATACTGATGGAAGTCATAATGATGATATAGTAAAAGGTATACTATGTAGTAAAGAATATTTTTTTGGTGACAAACTTATACATAGCGAAAAAGTATTTGATTCAAGAATGGAATATAGTTTTGTTTCAAATAATATGGAAAATGAAAAATATACTTGTCCTAATTGCGGTATGGA
>CAJLBR010000047.1 GCA_905204915.1 uncultured Clostridium sp. | reverse complement strand
TCATATTTTGTTATTTTAGCTTGTTTGCTTATGATAAATAATACATTAAAAAGAGTAAAAGAAAACAATTTAAAAATATACAATATTATTTTAATGTTAATTTCTATTTTTGTAATATACTTATCAAGTATATATTTATTTATGATGATAAATAGAATACTTGCCATAATTCCCGGAATTTTGCTTAGCTTATATTTTTTAAAATATTTTAAATTTAGTATAAAAGAATGGGATAATATATTTTTACTTATAACTTCTGTTATAGGAACTATGATGATATTTATTATAACTCCTGGAAATGTTCCTGATGAACCTTCTCACTATGTAAGAAGTTACATTGATTCTATGTTAATTAGTGATGAAGCAAAGGATAATGTAAAACTTCCTGCAGATATAAATCGTTTCTTTAATAAATTTACTCACAGTGTTCATAAATTAGATGTAAAGTATTCAGGAATATCTTACATGACAGAAATTTCAAGGAATATAGATTATAGCAATTCATCAGATATAGTAACTAATTATCAGAACACTAGATATTTAAGTTTTTTACCTTATTTATTAGCTTCTATTATAAATTTCATAGGAAGAAATTTAAATTTACCGATTTTAATTGTATTTTTGGTTTGTAGACTTGGTAATTTTGTAATTAGTACAATTTTGTGCTATTTGGCTATAAAAACTACGCCAAAATTTAAAAAAATATTTGCCATGTTAGCTATATTTCCAGTTTTTTTACAACAAGCAGCTGGAATAGATATGGATTATTTGACCAATTCAGTAGCTTTCTTATTTATAGCAAATATATTTAAATATAGGTTTGGAGATACAGAACTAAAAATAAAAGATATTTTGTTAATATCAGGTATAGGAGTAGCGCTAGGACTTTGTAAATTTGGATATTTTCCAATATTATTGCTTATATTATTAATTCCAAATAGTAAATTTTATAGTAAAAAAAGAGCAATAGTATTTAAATTAGCTTTATTAATTTTACCTATAGTTATATCATGCGCAGCAAATTTTACTGCTGTAAGTAATCCAAATGAGAGTACTGATAAATATACGATAACATCAGTTTTATCTAATCCAATAAATTCAGCAAAAATTTGTTTAAAAACTTTCTTTAAAAGATTTGAGGCTGATACATTTAGTGGATTAATAAATGGATTTGGATGGTCTACTAAGTATCAATTGGAAATATCATTGTGGACTTTTTCAGCTGTTAGTATAATAATATTATTTAGTGATAATGAAGACAGTAAAGATTTAAGAAAAAAAGATAGAATTATAATGATAGTAGTATGGGCAGTAATTTATTTAATATTATATGGAGTTGCATTTACTGAATGGACTAGTATTGAGTCAGGAACTATAAATGGACTTCAAGCCAGATATTTTGTGCCAATATTACCACTATTTTATATAGTAATTTCTAATAATTTTATTACATTAGAGAATATAAAAGATAAATGGAAATTTTATACTGTACTTTTGTTTATTTCAGAAATTTTATCTAACATATCAATACTTATAGCATTTTATTGATAAAGAAAGGAAAAAGTATGAAAAAAGTAACTTTTTTATTGCTACATCTAAATTATGGTGGCTTAGAAAAGCAAGTAACAACACTTGCAAATGAGTTATCAAAATCCTACGATGTAGAATTAGTAGTCTTATATGATTTGTTAAACGGAAAGTCATTTTATGAATTAAATGATAATATAAATGTAAAATTTGTATTAAGTTATGGGCCAATTAGAATAAAAGAACTAAAAGAAATGCTTAAAAAAATTAAGATCATAAAATTTTTCAAGAGTTTGGCTAAAGATATAAAATTGATATTTACTAAATATTGTGGAGTTAAAAAGATTGTTAATAACCTGAAAACAGATGCAGTAATTTCTTCTAGAATAGAGTTTTCAAAGCAAATAAAAAGAAGAGATATTTTAACAATTTCTCAAGAGCACTCTTATATAGATACTCCTGGATATATAAAAAAAGTAAAGAAATCATTTAAAAATATAAAATACTTAGTTGTAATGACAGATAAAGCTAGGGAAAATTATAAAAAATGGCTAAACGGGAATAATACTTATACTGAGGTTATAAAAATTTCAAATGCAGTTAATAGTACAAATAAAAAGGCAGCGCTTGATTCTAATCAAATAATAAGTGTTGGAAGACTGGAAGATGTAAAAGACTTCGAAACATTAATACGTGTATTTTCGATGTGTTTAGAAAAAAATAATAATTTGAGATTAGAGATAGTTGGAGATGGAAGTAAAAAAGAAGAATTAATAAATTTGTGTAAAAACTTAAATATATTAAATTACGTTCACTTTACTGGAAAACTTGATAGTCAGCAAGTAGAAACTGAAATGTTAAAAAGTTCTTTATTTGTACTTACATCAAAGAGCGAAAGCTTTTCATTGGTTCTTGTTGAAGCTTCAGCTCTTGGAATTCCTTGTATTAGCTTTGATATAGATGTTGGACCACGTGAAATAATAACGGATAGCGAAAATGGATTTATAATTAAAGATAGAAATGAAGAGTTAATGAAAGATAAAATATTAGAAGTTATGGATAATAGTGACATTAGAAACAAAATTGGAAACAATGCAAAAATAAATGCAGAAAGATACTATATAGAAAATGTAGTAAACGAATGGAAAAAAATATTAAAATAGTATTGAATTTTTATTATTTAAATTATATAATCTTTTCAAAAAGAGGTAATTTATGAGAAAAAATAATAGTGATGTGAAAAATAATAAGAAAAAAATTATAATAGTTATAGCTATTGTAGTAATTTTAGTAATACTCTTAGTATTTTTAGGAAGAACTAAAAAGGTTAAATCTAATGTATACGATAACATAACGGATAACACTTCTGATGTTAAAGAAGAAGTAAACCAGGATGTTACTCAAAGTAAATTGGTTCCAAAAGATGTTGATGCTGTAGTTCCAATATTTATGTATCACTTTGTATTAGATGATTATGGAGATAACTTAGATTCTGAAAATTTCATAAAGCCATCTACATTAGAAGAACAGTTAAAATATATATCTGATAATGGATATCAAACAATATTTGCAGATGAATTAGATAATTTATATAAATATGAAAAACCAGTATGCTTAACTTTTGATGATGTGTTTGTATATTTTTACAATAATGCATATCCATTATTCAAAAAGTACAATCAAAAAGCTACATTATTTATTATCACAAATTATATAAATGGTGAGAACTACCTTACAGAAGATCAAATAAAAGAGATGGCAGATAGTGGACTTATATCTATAGAATCACATACTTTATCTCACGAAGATCTATCAAAGATGACGTATGAAGAACAAGAAAAACAAGCATATGAATCTAAAGAAAGATTAGAAAAGTTAACAGGTAAACAAGTTACAACTTATTGTTATCCATATGGTAGATATAATAATGACACAATACAGATAGCTAAAAAACAATATGAGTTAGGACTTAGAATGGATGGTGGAATTTACGATACAACAGTATCAAAAGATATATTTCAAATTCCAAGAATTTATGCTAATAGAAGTATGAGCATAGATACATTTGCATCGTATCTTAAAAAATCATCAGTAAAGGTTAAAGAATAAAATATTTAAAGAGGAGATGTTTGTTATGAAAAAAATTTTAGTAACTGGAGGAGCAGGGTATATTGGAACACATACCTTGGTGGAATTATTAAATGCAGGATTTGAAGTAGTTGTACTTGATAATTTTTCAAATAGTAAACCAGAAGCATTAGAAAATGTTAAAAAAATAACAGGAAAAGACTTTAAGTTCTATGAAATGAATATGATAGATAAAGCTGGGTTAGATAAGGTATTTAACGAAAATGAAATTGATGCAGTAATAGATTTTGCAGCTTATAAAGCAGTAGGAGAATCAGTTGAAAAACCAGTCGAATACTATATAAATAACGTTTCTACCGTTTTGGCTCTTCTTGATAGAATGAAGGCACATAATGTAAAGAAATTAGTATTTAGCTCATCAGCTACTGTTTATGGAGATCCAGAAATTATTCCTATAACAGAAGAATGTAAAACTGGTGGTACAACAAATCCATATGGAACATCTAAACTTATGGTAGAACAAGTTTTAATGGACTTATATAAATCTGATAATACTTGGGATATAGCAATACTTAGATATTTTAATCCAATAGGAGCACATGAGAGCGGTTTAATTGGTGAAGAACCAAATGGTATACCTGCTAATTTGATGCCTTACATAGCTAAAGTTGCTGCTGGCAAATTGGAAAAATTATCAGTATTTGGAAATGATTATAACACTAAAGATGGAACTGGAGTAAGAGATTACATACACGTTGTTGATTTAGCAGTAGGACATGTAAAAGCTATTGAAAAGTTAAATAAAGAGGGAAAAGGATTATATATTTATAATCTTGGTACTGGCACAGGATATAGTGTATTAGATATGGTTAAAGCTTTTGAAAAAGTAAA
This sequence comes from uncultured Clostridium sp., assembly GCA_905204915.1. GTDB lineage: Bacteria > Bacillota > Clostridia > TANB77 > CAG-465 > CAG-465. The sequence continues at coordinate 4,278 of CAJLBR010000047.1, read as the reverse complement.
TGATATAAAAATACCATATGTAATAGCTCCAAGAAGAAGCGGTGATATAGCTACATGTTATGCAAATCCAGAAAAAGCAGAAAAAGAACTTGGATTTATTGCTAAAAAGACTTTAGAGGATATGTGTAGAGACGCTTGGAATTTTGAAAAAAATAGAAAATAATTTTAATATGCATGCATTTTTGTATGCATATTTTTTATGACTATATTTATGTAACCATATTATGTTGACAAAAATGCTAAAATGTGGTATAATAGTACTTGAAGATTAATTTAAAAACAAGAAAAATTTTTCTTTTTAAAGTTAACCTAATGATTATGAGGGGATCAGCGGTAACAAAAAAGGGATATTTTTCAAAACTGAAAAGGAGTTTGTACACTATGAAAAATTCTAAAATGGTAATCGACACAGCAAATGCAATACTTGGTATGAGAGAGCGTGATCCTCAACGGGAGATCAAGGAGCAGATAGCTCAGCTTGAAAAAATCGACTTTTCCAAGTTTAGCGAAAGTAGTGACTCAAAGAGAAGTAAGCTTAAGCAGGAGATCGCTAGGATCAATGGACTGCTCGCATCTTATTCCGAACCTGATATTCAGAAGCTTCTGAAAGAAGAACTGAAAGAAGCTGAAGATAAACTCAAGGCTATCAAGGATGATGAACTTACTACAGTAAAGAAGGTGTCTGAGGCGCTTTCGAAGATGTTCGACAAGTATGCACATCCTGAAATTGAGGAAAAGCTTCTTGAGGATCTTCGTGAGATGATGGATGATGAAGATGTTAAGGAAAACATCGAAAACGCTGCAGATACTGTTGTGGCTGCAACAACGTTGATAAAGTCGTGGGGAGATGATCCTAAAAATCACGATAAGAAGGAAGACATGAAAAAGAAGCTTGAAGCTGCTAAGGGATGGCTTGAAGCCAATGAACTGGCAAACAAGGTACTTGGAAGTTCCGCAGGAGATGATGATGAGACATCAAAGTACTTCAAGGTGATGGCTTCACTCATAGCAAGTTCCGATGAGAGCCTGGCGGTAGGAGTATTTGCTAGACCAAATTGGAGAGAATACTTCATCGCGAAAGTTCTTGAAGAAATGGATGATTCCGAGATCGATGACCTGGTAGATTTCCTTTGCTCTAAGTGGGCAGTGATTTTCCGTATTCCGTCCAATCTGTTCAAGGCGGTTATTGAATTTGTCGAAGATCAGGATGACCTTGTAAAGGCCCTTGAAAAGGCTGATTCAGTAAAGGTCGAGCTTGTTGGACGCGAACCTGTATCTCCTAAGGATAACGATGAATATGTAGCGATTCTGAAATCCTACATGGAAGCATTCGAATCGGGCAATGCAAAGGAGCTGAAGAAGCTTAGAAAGAGCAGATTTATTTTCGACGAGGAAGATGTACTTGAAAAGTACTTCTAATATCCCTAAAAAGGCGTTTCATTTGAAACGTCTTTTTTTTATTTTTTTTACATATTTATTGACAACATAAAAAATTTAAAATATAATTATATGTATTAAAGAGAGGTTTTTTTTATGGAAAATGAGTTACAAATTCTTGACGATCTTGATCAAGATATGATGATTACACAGAGTAATATAGATGAGATAAAAGAACAAATAAACTATTTAAATGATATTGATAGCTTAATATTAGAATTAAGAAGAATTAGAGAAAATATAGAAAGAATGTAAACGGGGTGAATTAAAATGGGATCTTGGGAAGATGTGTTAGCGGATCTACAGGATAAGAAAAATAAAGCAAAGGAAGAATTAGATAAAGTAAATGGGGGATCAGCATATGCTGATTTAGATCTTCCAGATGATGTCCAAAGTGCATTATTTGATAAAAATGAATTAGAAAAGAGAAAAAATTGTATAGAAGTTATTGATAAAATAGAAGAAGCTTTAGTTACTACTAGAGAAAAACTTATGGATTCTTTATCACAAAAAATTGAAGATGTAAAACAAGACATTGAAAATAAGAAGAAAAAAATAGAAGAGACAAAATCTAAGAAAGAAGATTATGAAAAAGAATTAAAAGATTTAAACGATAAAGAAGCAAGAGGAGAAGAGCTAACTGAAGATGAGAAAGACAGAAAAGATGAACTTGAAGCTAACATACTTCTAGCTGATAAAAAAATAAATGATAAAACAAAAGAGCTTTCTGATTTTGAAAAAGATTTAAAAGATCAAAGTGATAAACTAGAGCAACATAAAAAAGAATATAAAGAACAAACAGGAAAAGATTACGATCCAAACAGTAAGAAAAATGAACCTGAAAAACCTGACCAAGGAGATAATAAATCTAAAGGTGGCAAAGGTGGAGTTGGTGGCGGAGTAGGCGCTGCTCAACCGGACGAAAAAAAAGAAGAGGGAAAATATGCTATAAAGAGAGAACAAGATTCTTATGGAACTGATACAGAGGTTTACTCTCTATTTTTAGACAATGTTCCAAAAGTTAAGTGGTGGAACAGACCTTTTGTAGGAAAAAAGGTAAATACTAAAACTGCTAATCTTATGAAACAATTAAAACCAGAAGAAAAAGAACTTCTTATGAATATGTTTCAAAACCCAGTTTCTTTAGTTTATTATAAAGTTCCAGATATGTATAGCAAAGCAATAATGAATGCAATTAAGGGAGAAATAGATGGTCTAGATAAATCAAAAGACAAAGACCAAATAGCAAAGCTAGAACAAATGTATACAAGTGTAAGTGTTGCATGTGATGAAAAAAATGCAAGATTATACGGTGACAGATTTAAAGGTGTAAGTAATGATAAAGAAGTTAAATTACTCGCTGCTAAAAAACATGATATTAGAGTAGCTGCTGAAGCTGGTAAAAAAGACGAAGTAAAAACTCTTGCAAAGGAACTTTCAGGATTAGTTGAATCTAGTACTGATGTTGCTAGAGAAGATTATTCTAAAGCAGATAAATACAAAGAATCAGTTAAATCAAAGACTTTAGGAAATACTAAAGTAGCACACGATAAAAAATCTTTTGAAGGTAGAGAAAAATAATAGATAAAAAATAAAGATATGAAATTTTCATATCTTTATTTTCTAAGGAGGAGAATATGAAAACAGTTTTAATAACAGGAGCTGCTAAAGGAATAGGAAAAGCTATTGCAACTAAATTTGCAAATTTAGGTTATAAAGTAGTTATTAATTATAATAGATCTGAAGAATTGGCTAAGAAATTGCAAGAAGAGCTCCTAAAGATAAATAAAGAAATATATATATGTCAAGCCGATATTACTAAAATAGATGATGTAAATAGATTAGTAAATTTCACTCTAGAAAACTGTGGTAGTATAGATGTTTTAGTAAATAATGCCGGAATATCTAAAGCAAATTTATTTATAGAAGATAGCATAGAAGATATGAATTCTATAATAGCTGTAAATTTAATGGGAACACTTAATGTAACTCAAACAGTTTTGAAAAAGTACATGGTTAGTAAAAAGGATGGAACAATAATAAATCTATCATCTATCTGGGGAATTACAGGTGCTTCTTGTGAAGTAATGTACTCTACTACAAAATCAGCAATAATAGGCTTTACCAAAGCACTTGCAAAGGAAATGGGACCTTCTAATATTAGAGTTAATACTGTAGCACCAGGGTTTATATTAACAGATATGACTTCTAATTTGACTGAAGAAGAGATAAACGATTTTAGAGAAAAGATACCACTAGAAAGAGTTGGTAACGTAGAAGACATTGCTGGGGTTGTAACATTTTTAGCTAGTGATGATGCATCTTATATTACTGGTCAAGTAATAAGCCCAAATGGAGGAGTTGTAATATAAAATAAAGACAAGAGTAATAAAGCTCTTGTCTATTTTTTTTCGTCACTATTTGATCTTTCCCATTCTCTTAGTTTAACTTTATAATCTAGCATTTGTGTTAAATATCTGTAATACATGTATTGTTGTTCGTAATACATGCTAGGATTAACCATTTCTGCTTGTGGCATATCTGGTGGAACCTGATTATTCATGTAGTTTGGCATTTGTTGCATGTTAAAATTATAAGGGTCAAAGAAATTTTGATTTTTTTCCATAAAAAACCTCCTAAAATGTATAAAAAATATTTTTAAGCTAAAAATAATATTGTAAACATTAAGTTTACCCCCCTTCTTTAAAACAGTAGTAGTAAAATTTACACTACTGTTTTTTTATTTTTTGTAAATACTAATCTAAATAGAAAATAGAGTAGTGAAATTAGTACAAGAAGTAGGAGTATATTTATATAATTTATATTAGAAATATTTTTTAT
>CAJLBR010000046.1 GCA_905204915.1 uncultured Clostridium sp. | reverse complement strand
ACCAAAATTAGAAAATTTCATTCCTGGAGAAGATGGTAAATCACCACTTGCAAATGTAGAAGAATGGGTAAATACTACTTGCCCATGTTGTGGTGGACCTGCTAAAAGGGAAACAGATACAATGCCACAATGGGCTGGATCATCATGGTACTTCTTAAGATACACTGATCCAAAAAATTCTGAAAAATTGGCAGATGAAGAAAAACTAAAATATTGGTTAGAAGTTGATCAATATAATGGTGGAATGGAACATGTTACAAGACACTTAATCTATTCTAGATTTTGGCATAGATTTTTATATGATATTGGTGTTGTTCCAACAAAAGAACCTTATAAAAAGAGAACTACTCATGGACTTATTTTAGGACCTGATGGTAATAAAATGAGTAAATCTAAAGGAAATGTTGTAAATCCAGATGATATAGTAAAAGAATATGGTGCTGATACATTAAGAACTTATATTATGTTCATAGGAGATTTTTCACTTAGTGCAGCTTGGTCTGATAATGGTGTAAAAGGCGCAAAGAAATTCTTAGATAGAGTAGTTAGAATAAAAGATTTTACAGTAGATGAAGAGGTTTATAATAAGGAATTAGAATCAGCTATGCATTCTATGATAAAGAAAGTAAGTCTAGATTATAAAGATATGAAATTTAATACAGCAATAGCTGCAATGATGTCATATGTTAACTTACTATACAAAGAAGAAAAGGTTTCATTAAAGTATGTTAAACCATTACTTCAATTGTTAAATCCAGTTGCACCACATGTAACAGAGGAAGTTTGGCAATTATTAAATTGTGGAGGATATATATTTGAATCTACATGGCCTGAATATGATGAAGAAAAAATGGTAGCAGATGTAGTTGAAATACCAGTTCAAATCAATGGAAAAGTAAGATATAAAGTCACTGTACCAAGTGATGCAGATGAAAAGCAAATAGAAGATACAGTTTTAAAAGATGAAAAATTGAAAAATTATACAGAAGGAAAAAGTATAGCAAAAATAATAGTTATAAAGAAGAAAATTATTAATATTGTTGTAAAATAACAAAAGATTAAGGAGAGAAAATAGTGGATACAAATTTAATTATTAATATTTTAAAAGCAATAGCATTAGTAGCACTAGGAATGGTTATATATAGAATTTATGTTTCTGAAGCATTAAAGGAAAATAAACTAACTAAAAAGCAAGCGTATACCGATCCGCTTACAGGTAGGGGGAATAGACACTTATTCTTAGCTATATTGGATAAATTAATAGAAAAAAAGGATAAGTTTGCAGTTTGTTTTATGGACCTTGATGGATTTAAGCAAATAAATGATACTATGGGACATGATGCAGGTGACAAAGTTTTAATTGAGCTTTCAAATATATTCGAAAGAAGTTTACCACAAAATGCAAAAGCATATAGACTTGGTGGCGATGAATTTGCTGTTGTAATTGAACAAATTAAGACTACAGATGATATTACTAAAATACTTAATAATTTGAGAAAAGAATTTGAAATTCCACTAATAATTGAAAATAATAGTATTAATCTTGAATACAGTTTAGGGATAGCAATATATCCAGAGGATGCAAATAATAAAAAAGACCTTATAAATTATGCAGATGATGCTATGTACTATATAAAAGAACATGGTAAAAACAATTACTATTTCCATAATAAAGTATTAAAAGCAAAACTTGAAAATAAAAATAAAATGGAAAAGGATTTAAAACAAGCATATGAGAATAACGAATTTGGTGTATTGCTACAGCCACGTATAAACGTTAAAGATAAAACTAATATTTCATTTGAAGCTTTACTTTATTGGAAACATCCTATTTTGGGTGTAATACATTCTGAATATTTTATAAAGCAAGCAGAAGAGATGGGGCTAATTATAAAATTGGATGAATTTGTATTAGATACAATATGTAAAAAGCTAGATGAAATGAAATTTAAAGGCTATAATAATGTATCTTTTGCAATGAATATATCTAACAGACATGCTAAAAGAAAAGATTTTGTAGATAGACTATGTAATATATTAGATAACTATTCTATAAACAGCGGTGAGATATGTCTTGAATTGACAGACAACATTAATGTAAAAGAAATAGATGATTTTAAAGTACTTACTGAAAGACTTAAAACATCTGGAGCAGATATTGGAATTAATAATATAGAGCTAAAGTATGAGAATTTGACATTATTTAGGGGTCTACCAATAGATGAATTTAAAGTTTCTGCTAATTATATAGCTGAAAATAATGAAAATGAAAAAAATCTTTTGAGAGATATTATAAAATTAGCAAGAGACTTAAGATATCACGTGGTAGTAACCAACATTGAAAATGACGTTGAGTTAAGAGAAATACTAAAAAATAGTGTTTGCAAAATTCAAGGAAGATTAATATCATCTCCACTTGATATAGATAAATTAGAAGAATTATTAGAAAAATATGATTCATTTACAGATACAGTTGGAAATATAAAATAATATGATAGGAGAGCAAATTTATTTGCTCTCCTATCATATTTGATTTTTTATGTAAAATATGTTATAATAATTATGTAGGTATTTTAATATTTTTTTGATAATTTGGAGGATAGTACTTATGAAAAAACGGATACTTTTGATTGTTACTTGCGTTGTTTGCATGATAAGCTTTTCAGGCTGTGCATGGTTTAGCAGCAAAAAAAATCAGCTGAAGGGAAGTCTTATAGGAGTATCGTATACGGCCGAATTTTATGATAATTACGGCGCACTTTTTACTACGGTAACAGGTGAGAATATCGATATCGATGGAAACTTTGTTGAAGAGCAAGGAATTGCATCTGATGGAACTTCTACGACTAACTATTCGCTGTCATCTGTTGTAACAATAACAATCGATGGAAAACAAATGGAAAGCTGCGGAAACACAATAATTTTTTCAGAATCTGGTCTCAAAAAAGATGTAGATTTCTCACTGGAGGATATTAACAGTACATCAGACGGATCGGTGACTAGCCTGACATCTGTTGCTAAGCTTGTTAACAAGTTTAAGAATGACTTTGGTAAGCCTACAGTAGTAGTAATCCAGTCGCAACTTGGCGTACCAATTTGTGCATATAGCGGTGATGAAGTAAGGTGGGAGGTACCTGATGATCTTCCTAAGATGACGAAATTGATGATCGATGGAAAAGCTCTTTATATACACAGAGCCAATTTTGAGATTATTGATAGGGATCTTTTAGGATAACCAAAAAACAACTTATGGACGAATGTTCATAAGTTGTTCTTTTTATATGGAGGCGCCAATCAGATTCGAACTGATGATCAGGCTTTTGCAGAGCCGTGCCTTACCACTTGGCTATGGCGCCATTACTATATTATATTAACATACCAAAAAAATATTACCAATTTTTTTATATTTATGAAAATAAATGGAGCGGGAGACGGGGCTCAAACCCGCGACCTCCGCCTTGGCAAGGCGGCGCTCTATCAACTGAGCTACTCCCGCATTAATAATGGTGGTCAGAGACAGAATCGAACTGCCGACACGAGGATTTTCAGTCCTCTGCTCTACCGACTGAGCTATCTGACCAACCATAAAAAAATATAAAAAAAATTGGCGACCTGAATGGGGCTCGAACCCACGACCTCTAGCGTGACAGGCTAGCGTTCTAACCAACTGAACTACCAGGCCAACAATAATAAAAAAAGTGGTGGGCACTACAGGGCTCGAACCTGTGACCCCCTGCTTGTAAGGCAGATGCTCTCCCAACTGAGCTAAGCGCCCACTCATTGTCTGTTGACAAGTATTATTATAACCGATAATAATATATTTGTCAACACTTTTTTTCAAATTATTTAACTTTTTAATAAAAGCCTTATTTATAAGCAAAAAATAGCATTATATTGTAAAAAAAACTGCAGTATGATAAAATATTTTTGTGATAAATATGAAAGTAGAAGAAATACAATATAATAATGATAAGATTCTCGTAAAGATTTACTCTAGTAGAAAATATAAAAATTTAAGTATAAGTGTTACCAAGAAATATATAAGAATATCAAAACCAATATATGTATCAAAAATAAAATCTATGCAATTTTTATATAAAAATATAGATAAGATTTATAATGAATATAAAAGAATAAATAGCAATTCAAATGAAAATGTTATATCAAATAATTTGGTGCTAATGATAGGAGGAGTAAAATCGCCATTAATTATAAAAAAGATAAAAGATAATAGTGCTAAATTAGAAGTTATAGAAGGCTATACTTACTTTTATATAAATGAGAATCTTGGTAATTCCAAAGTTTATGAACTTTTTAGAATATGTTTTAAAAATTATTTAAAAAATCAAACTAAAAAACTACTTGAAGAAAGATTAACATACTGGAGTAATGTTTTGAATGAAAAATATAATAATGTATCCATAAAATGTCAGAAGACTATATGGGGCAGTGCTGTGCCAGCAAGCAGAAATTTAAACTTTAATATGAAAATTGCTATGTTACCAGTTGAAGTGGCAGATTATATTATAATTCATGAACTTTGTCATTTTAAACAAGCAAATCATAGTAGTAAATTCTGGGAGCAAGTAGAAAAATATGACCCTAATTATAGAGAACATAAGAAATATCTAAAAAACAATATTAAATATTTTGATATAATATAAAACTGTTGAAATTTGTTAATTTTTAGAATAGAATATAAGGGAGAGGTGGAATATGAAAAAAATAGGAAAAATTATTTCAATAATTCTGGTACTTGGAATTTGCATTTTTACAAGTATTGGAGTTAATAAGGTACTAATAGCAGATTCAGGATTTGATTCTAGTTATGATTCAGGTTCATCTTGGGATTCTAGCTCATCATGGGATTCAAGTAGCAGTAGCTATGACTATGACGGAGAAGGATCAGGTGGATTCTCAATTGTATTTCTTATTATAACAATTGTGATAGTTATAATTTCTATTAACTCAGCTAACAAAAAAGTAAATAATAGTACTACAACAAGCATGAGAAAACCAGTAGATGAAAATGCAATAAGAAAATATTTACCAGATTTTGATAGAAACAGATTCTTACAAGAAACTTACAAAGTTTATGTTGATGTACAAAAAGCATGGGAGAGCTACGATATAGATAGTGTTAGAAACATATTAACAAATGAAATGTATAATATGTATTCTTCTCAAGTTGAAACTTTAAAAATTAAAGGTGAGAAGAATGTAATGAGTGACTTTAGAATGACAAATGCTAAGATTGTAGACTTTAAAGTTCAAAATCAAACAATAGAAATAACAAATGAAATGACAATTGAATTCTACGACTATATAGTAGATAGTATATCTGGAAATGTTCTAAGAGGAACAAAGGATAGAAAAATTGTAATAGATTATGAAATGACTTTTGTAAAATCTTTAGCATCTACAAAACCTAGTGTATGCCCAAATTGCGGAGCAAAACTTGATATGAATACTTCTGCTAAATGTAAATATTGTAATTCAACTGTAGTAAGTGAAAACAATTCTAAATGGGTATTATCTAAAAAGAAAAACTTACGTCAAAGATTTAAATAAGAGGTGAAATGATGGAAGAAGATATCATAAAGTTAGATCCTAATTTTTCTGAAGCAAAGTTTAAGACTAAAGTAGATAATATATTTGTAAAACTTCATATAGGTATTATGAAAAAAAATATAGATGATGTAAGACATTTTATATCAGATAATGTATATGAAAAGTATTCAAATTATATTAAAGAATTAGCTTCTAAAAATTATACTCAAATGTATGATGAATTAAATGTAGCGTCTACAGACATTCAAAATACAGAGATAAAAGATGGTAAAATTATTATAAAAGTATGTATAAAATCTAGATACATGGATTATATACTAGACATGGATACTAGAAGAGTGGTATCTGGAGTAAATACAAGGAGAGTAGAAAAGTTAAACTATTTAACATTTGAGAAAAAAATAGGTGCTTTATCTCAAGAAAATGCTAGAAAGTGTCCTGCATGTGGAGCAAATATAGATGTTAATAACATTGGAAAATGTGCATACTGTGGAACAATATACAATTTACAAGATTATGATTATATACTTACTGATATAAGAAATTAAAATAATACAAAGACTCTATCTAAAACTAGATAGAGCCTTTTGCTTTATAAATAATATTTTTATAGTTATATTTGATAATATTATTGAATATTTTTTTTTAGTTTGATATACTAAAGATTAGAAACAAATGAGGTAAATATATGGTAATTGATTTGAAATTAATTATGCTAGTTATATCGTTAGTTACAATTGTTATAATGACTGTAGCCTTAAATAAAAAAGAAAAGAAACTTTCTGTATATAAATATTTTACTTGGCTTAACATTACCTTAATAATTCATATACTGGCATTAGTATTACAAATGTTGTTAGGAAATAGTTTGGTACCAAGCATATATTTTGAATATATGACATATATTGGTTCAGCTTTTACTCCAATATGTTTGTTATTTGTTGCGTTAAGTTATGTAAAAAAGGAAAAATATATACATAATTTAAAAGGAATATATATACTTCCTATATTATTTTTAGTACTTGTTTTTACTAATGGTATGCATGGACTTTTTTACAGTTCTTACAATTTAAATTCAGAAACGTTTACATATGGTCCAATGTATTATTTATTTACAGTATATTCCTGTGTTTGCTTTTTGATTTCAATTGTAGTTATGATACGTGGTGCTATAAAACGTTCTGGACTTTTTTCTACTTCGACTTTATTACTTATTTTTGGAATTATAGCACTTATTGCTGGAAACGTTATATCAATTATACAAACGTCACTGAATACTGCATATCTTATGCCTATACTTTTTGTGGCATTTTCGTTACTAGCGTCTATTTCAATATTTAAATATAATTCTTTAAAGATTACACCAATAGCATTAAAGACAATAATGGATACGATGACAGATGCATTTATTGTAATATCAAATGATGGTAGTATTGTAGACTATAATGAGTTATTCTATAAAGAATTTTTGTTGAAGATAAAAAGAAAAGACGAAGATGACAATTTGGTGGACATGCTATCTGCTAGTCCAAACATAGAATTTAAAAAATTGTCTGTTAAAATCTTAGAAACAATTGTGTCAGGAGAAGGAAATATATTCAATTTAAGGTTGGTAAACGAAGATATAGAGTTAGAAAAATATTATGAAATTGATATAAATCCGATAAAATCTAAAAATAAAAGACATGATATAATAGGAGTATTATTGCTTGTAAAAAATGTTACAGAACATATAAAAGATTTAAATGAATTAAAAGCTAAACAAGAAATAATTGTTAAGCAAGGCCAACTTGTATCTATTGGTGAAGTTGCTGGTGGAGTAGCGCATGATATAAATACACCAATTTCTGCTATTAAAACAGGAATCGTAATGTTAAAAGAAATGAACGAAAACTTACCGGAAGAACAATTAGAAATAATAGGCAGAATGGATAATTGTGCTGATAAAATAATTAATATTGTAAACAGTATGAGAAATCAAATAAGAAACTTAGGTGGTAATGTAAACGTAAAATTTAAGATCAGCAGCGTTTTAGAGGATGTAAAATGTCTTACATTACATGAAGTTAACAAGCATAAAGCCAAATTAGAAATAACTGTTGAAGATGATTTAGCAGTTGAAGGAGATCCAGCCAAACTTAGCCAAGTACTTACAAATATGGTTGTTAATGCAGCTCAAGCTTATGAGGGTAAAGAGGGTGGAAAGATTAATTTATGTATTATGAAGGCACCAAAAAAACAAGCACTTATAAAGATTGTTGACTTTGGTGGGGGACTTGATGAAAGTGTTAAGCCTTACATATTTAAATCAATACTTACTACTAAAGGAATTGCTGGAACAGGACTTGGACTATATTTAGCTTATTCTGTTATAAAAGGTAATTTCAATGGGGATATAACATTTAATTCTGAAAGCGGAATTGGTACTACTTTTTGTATCACAATTCCAATAGCAAAACCTGATAAAAAGAAAAAAACATCAGAAGATAAATAAAAAATAAGTAAAGTGTGCATAGTTCATACTTTACTTATTTTTTTTACATATAGTATTTATTGGACAAATATCGCAATTGGGTCTATTAGCAATACAAATTTTTCTACCATGATACACTAGAACATGATTTATAACACTCCAGTATTTTTTATCAAATTTATTCATTAATTCTTTTTCTATCTCTATTTGTGATTTACCATTTGAGAATCCAATTTTTCTAGATATTCTGGTAACATGAGTATCAACAGCAATTCCTTCAGTTCTATTAAAACATTCTTGAAGGATAATATTACTTGATTTTCTACCAATTCCTTTTAGAGTGCAAAGATCTTTCATGTTATCCGGAACATTTCCATTAAATTTATTAACAATTATATTTGCTGTGTCCACAATACTTTTTGCTTTATTTTTATAAAAACCACATGGTTTTACTATTTTTTCTATATCTTCATAAGAAGCTTTTGCAACTGCATATACATCAGGATATTTTTTAAATAAAATAGGTGTAATTTTATTTACTCTTTCATCAGTACATTGCGCAGCTAGTATTAGCGCTACCACAAGTTCAAAACTCGAATTAAAATTTAGACTACATTTTGCATCACTATAATAATCTGAAAGAATTGTTATAGCTTCTTTTGAAAGTGGTTTGCTAAGATTTTTATATTCATGACTTTTTTTCATTTTCATTCACCATACATATAAATATAACATAGTATATATTAAATATTCTACAATATTTTAATAGTTTTGTCAAAAAGAGGAGGAGTATTATGTTTTTTGGAGCATTTAGAA
>CAJLBR010000045.1 GCA_905204915.1 uncultured Clostridium sp. | reverse complement strand
TATGATAACTAAATACTCTCTTGTTAAACTTTCACTTTCTCATGTTGAACTAACAACCTTAATGTATTATCTTACTGTAAAGAAGTATTCCAGTACGCCTGAAGATGTGGATAAACTTTATGAAAGAGTTATTACAGAAGACTTTAAAGAGGTTTCTGAGTATTATACATCTACATATGATTTCATCAACAAAATTTTGCGGGGACATTTAGGAATAAATTCTTCTGAGAAATTTTATGATTTCATGGATAAGGATGAATTCCAATGGTTGTTTAAGGAAATGTTTACTCCATATATGGGATTTGGCGAATTTAGAATTCCAGATAAGAAGCTTCACGATATCTTTAAAGGAGGAATAAAAAAAGTAAAGAACTTAAATAGTGATCTGTTAAGAGAATATTATATTGTCAACTTGCTTGTAGTTGTAAGTTTCTTAGAGGAAACAAAGCAAATGGAAAAGTATATTTCTTTTAACAATGCAAATCTAAGAAAGTTTTCAATGGGAACTTTAGCAATAAATCTTGGCGAACCAATCCAAGAGCTAAGTCTAGTAAAATGGGCTATAGACAAACTTCAAATGAGAAACGGCAGTTTTGACTATCAAGGAATAGACGTAATGGACTTTATTCTCGAAATAGATAGAATACCAGCTAAGCCAATTCCTAAAGAGCTTACTTTCAGAGATGGCTTTAGAGTTCAATATTTAAAATCAATGAGCGTAAATGAAATATTGGTTCTAAATTCTTTTTGGCAAAACAAGTTATCCAAGGAAATCAAAAACTTATTTAGGGCTTTTCTTATGGCAGATTCTTTAGATTTGTTTGATGGAATTATAGATGGTAAGATAACAGATAATAACATAGAAAAGTATGTAAATGATGAAGATTATGAGCATATTATGGAAAAATCTGAATTTATCTTAAAGTGTGCTAAAAGAAAACATAAGATGTGCGAGGAAATACCGAATTGTTTCATGAATTATTATGAAAACAATCGTTATCTAACTCAAGAAGCAAGTGATTCTCAAATGTACCAAGAATATTTTAAAGATCTTAGTGCTAACAACTCTTTGGGCGACGATCTAAAAGCATATATGCCAATTTACAGAGCTATAGAGGCCGCGTATTATTCCAAAAATCTTTCAACATATTCATTTATTTTCCTATTAGATGAAATGAAAAATTTGAAAAATTATGGAATAGCGCTCTCTGGTAAAAATGGTGAAGATTATGAAAATAATATATGTGTAATATGTATAGACTGTCCTAGAATTATAGCACCTTTGAAGATTCACATCGAAAAGGATAATCTTATTGAGTTTCTTTCAAAGGCAAAAGGAAATACTTCATTTCCAATTTACAGAGGGTTTGAGGATTTTTCTTTAGGAAAGGATTTCTTCTCTTCAAATATTCTAATTCCAATGGGAAAGGGATATTCTGATAAATTGAAGAGTTATGCGAAAAGTTGTGATGAAAAATCTCAAGTTGGTAGACTAGCAACTCATCTTTCAATGCTTGCAAATGGAGGAAGAGTTCCAAACCATTTCAAAGAAACTAAAGCAAATGGAGAAAAAGTGTTTATGAAAAGCTACATAGATCTAGTATCAGGTGTAACTTTTAGGGATGAAAAAAAATCTTTCTATAAAATGGAAGATTTTAAAACTAGTAAAAATGAATAAAAAAATGCCGGTGGTTAATTACCACCGGTATTTTTATTCGTCGTCGTCATCATCCCAAGGATATATTCCGAGTGAAGAATATGAAGATGTTGAAGTGTTTTCGGAGTTGTTTGAATCTTTACTTTCTTCATCATTAAATCCCATTATGTTAAAAGGATCGATGATAGAAAATATATCAGAGAAGAAACCGGTTGCCATAAAGATACCTCCTTTAAAAAAATTATTTTTTATTTGAACAAGAGATTTTTTTCTTATACTTATATGTTAACATAATTTAGATAAAAAGTCAATTAAAATTTTCTATTATAAAAAAATATAATAAATTACTAAAAAAGTATTGATTTTTTCAAAATTATATACTAAAATTAAATCAAAGTGGTACAAAGTGGTATGAAGTGGTAAGAAAGGGAGTGAATTTAAATGTTACTTGGTGAATATTCTCATAACCTTGATACAAAGGGAAGAGTAAGCATTCCTGCTAAGTTTAGAGATGATCTTGGCTCATCTTTTATAGTAACTAAAGGACTAGATAATTGCTTATTTATATATTCAAAACAAGAATGGACAACATTTGAATCAAAACTTAAAACACTTCCACTAACTAATCCTAACGCTAGAAACTTTATAAGATTTTTCTTTTCTGGTGCCACTGAATGTGAAATTGATAAACAGGGAAGAATAAATATCCCACAAAATTTAAGAGACTATGCTGGAATTACAAAAGAAGTATATGTAATTGGTGTAGCAACTAGAGTTGAAATTTGGGATAAAGAAAAATGGGATAACTACACAAGTCCAGAAAATATGGATTTAGACGAAATTGCTGGTCAGATGTCTAACTTAGGCATTTAATCATATCCTACAAAAGATTACAAATGAACAAAAGATAAAAATAAAAAAACAAAATACAAAAGATAAATTATTTAAAATTAAAAATTCAAACAAAAGATATTAATATATTACACTAAAGATAAAAAGCAAGTGTACAAAAGATAAAAATTTAAGTATTAATATGGAGTAATAAATGGAATTCAAACATAAATCAGTCTTACTTGATGAATGCATCGAGGGACTTAATATTAGAAACGATTTAATATATGTAGATGGAACTTTAGGAGGAGCTGGACATTCTTACGAAATTTTAAAAAAATTAAATGGAAGTGGAATGTTGATAGGAATAGACAGAGATAATGATGCTTTAAATGCAGCTTCTAAAAGATTATCAGAATTTAGTAATTATAAATTAGTTCACGATAATCATAGTAATATAAAAAATATTTTAGAAAATTTAAACATAAAAGGAGTAGACGGAATTTTATTAGACCTTGGAGTTTCTTCATATCAACTTGATGAGGCTAGCAGAGGATTTAGCTACATGAATGATGCAAGACTAGATATGAGAATGAATCAAGAAGATGAGCTTTCTGCTTTTGAAGTTGTAAATAATTATCCTGAGGAAAAATTATTTAGAATTTTTAAAGATTATGGGGAAGAAAAATTTTCGTCGTCTATAGCTAAAAAAATTGTTGAAAAAAGAAAAGAAAAAGAGATAGAAACTACATTTGAATTAGTAGATATTATAAAAAGTGCTATGCCTAAAAGAGCACTTAACGAAAAACAACATCCAGCTAAAAGAGTTTTTCAAGCAATAAGAATTGAAGTAAATTCAGAACTTACACTTTTAAAAAAGGCTGTTGTTGATAGCATAATGTCACTTAATAAAAATGGTAGATTACTAATAATAACTTTCCATTCTTTAGAAGATAAAATAGTAAAACATACTTATGAAGAAATGGAAGGAAGATGCACTTGTCCTAAAGATTTTCCAGTATGTGTATGTGGTTTTAAATCTTATGGAAAAATTATAACAAAGAAACCAATAGTATCTGGTGAAGAAGAAGTGTTAGAAAATCCTAGAGCGCGTAGTGCTAAATTAAGAATATTTGAAAGAAATTAATTTATTTTAAGAAAAGAGGTGAAAAATAGCATGCAATATAATGAGTATATTCCTTTTGAAACAGGATCAGCCGCAAGAAAAAGAGAAATTTATAAGGAAGTATTTGATACTCCAAAAGTAAAAACTGAAAAAAAGGTTAAAAAGATGCCTAAAAAAGCGGTTAAGACTCAAAATAAAGCTGCTATATGCCTTTTTATCGCTTGTGCATTTTCAATGACAATCTTACTTACTCACAGATATAATGTTATAAGTGAGAAAAATTTAAAGGTACAAGAATTAAAAGAAGAATTAGAGGATGCTGATGCTTTACTTACAACAACAAAAATAGAAGTTGAAAGTAATACAGACTACAATGCTATTGAAGCATATGCAAAGCAAAAACTTGGCATGCAAAAACCATCAGTAAATCAAATAGTATATGTTGATAGCTCATTAGAAAACAATTTAGTAGAAAATAAAAGTGTTTCAGATGCATTTTCAAACTTTTTTGATACAATAAAATCAAAAATATCTTCATTATTCTAGTATGATTAAATATAAATCATTGTGTGGAACAATAAATTTAATTGATAAAAAATAAAGTTGTAATAAACAAGAAATTTTGTTAGTATTATTTAATAGTACTTAGAAATATCTTGTTTTTTTTTACATATATATGTTATAATGTTAGTTATGAATAAGAGGTGAAAAATTTGTCATATATGTCGCTAAAAAACCAGAAGAGAATAGCGGTAGCTTTAATATTTTGTTTGGTTATTGCTCTTGTCTTATTTGGTAGACTAGTTTATATTCAAGTTATAAAATCAAATCACTATAAACAAATGGCTTATGAACAACAAACTCGTGAAAGAAAGGTTGCTGCTAAGCGTGGTACTATATATGATGCAACTGGTACAAAAGTACTTGCACAAAGTGTATCAGTAAGTTCAATAAAGGCAGTTCCAAATAGTGTTGAAAATAAGGAAAGTGTTGCTGAAAATCTTGCAAATATCTTAGAGATGGATAAAGATAAGATACTTGCTAAATTAACAAAAAATACTTCTAGTGAAACTATAGCTACAAAGGTTGATTCTGAAAAAGCAGCTAAAGTATTAGAATACATTACAGACGCAAAGGTCGATGGTATAAAAATTGATGAAGATACTCAAAGAATATACCCATATGGTGAACTTTTGTCACATGTATTAGGATTTGTTGGAACTGATAATCAGGGATTATATGGTGTTGAGGCATACTATGATAAAGATTTATCAGGGGTTCCAGGAAAAATATTAGGAAGTACTGATGGTAAGGGAAGAGAAACACCGTTTACTAGTGAACAATACATTGCACCTACAGATGGAAAAGACGTAGTATTAACAGTTGACGCAACTATCCAAAGTATTGTTGAAAAATACTTGAAAAAAGCTTGTGAAGAAAATGTTGTAGAATATGGAACAGCAGTAGTACTAAGACCTAAAACAGGTGAGGTTCTTGCTATGGCAACAATGCCAACATTTGATGCTAATGATCCATTTACACCTAATACTGATGAATTAAAAGAAGCTTGGGACACAATGTCACAAGAAGAAAAAAGTAAAGCACTTAATAATATGTGGAGAAATAAATGTATTTCAGATACTGCAGAACCAGGTTCTACATTTAAAATAGTAACAGCTACAGCAGCTTTAGAAGAGGGAATAGTTGGAATAGATTCTCCATCAAGTTTTAACTGTACTGGATCAGTTAGAGTTGGAACTTGGACTATTAAATGTTGGAGATATCCTAATAGTCATGGTGTAGAAAACTTAAGACAAGGAATAATGAATTCTTGTAACCCTGTATTTATGCAAGTTTCTCAAAAAATGGGAATAGATACATTCTGTAAATATATAGATGCATTTAACCTTGCAGGAAAAACAGGAATTGATCTTCCAGGTGAAGCTACTGGTATTATGCATGATAAAGATACTATGACAGCAGTTGACCTTGCAACAACTTCTTTTGGTCAAACAATACAAATTTCTACTTTACAAACAGCAGTAAATTATGCAGCAGTTGCAAATGGCGGATATTTAGTAGAACCATATGTTGTAAAAGAAGTAAAAAGCGGTAGCGGAAATTATGATGAAATAACAGAATCAAAAATAAAGAAACAAATAATGTCTAAATCAACAGCAGATAGTATACTAAGTGCTCTAGAAGATACAGTTACAATTGGTACTGGTAAAACAGCACAAGTAAGTGGTTATAGAGTTGCTGGTAAAACAGCTACTGGTGAAAACGGAAGAGGAAATAATCTAAAATATCTTGCTGGATTTGCGGGAATAGCACCTGTAAGTTCACCAGAAGTTGTAGTTGTTGTAAACTTATACAACCCACAAGGACCTTCTGGTCATGGTGGAGCTACTTTGTGTGGTCCGGTTGTTGGTTCAATTATTGAAGAAACATTAAGATATTTAGATATTGATACAGATTATACAGTTGTTGAAAATGATATAAAAGAAAAGGTAGTTCCAGACCTTACTTCTAAAACAGTTGCGGAAGCAAAATCTATATTAGAAGAAAAAGGAATGAAATTAGTATCAGATACAAATTTATCAGATACTGATGTAATAAAAGATCAAATACCCAAATCTGGTGCTTCACTTATGGATGGATCAACTATCAGAGTTTATACTAACGATGAAGCAAAATCAACAGTAACAGTACCAGATATAAGAAATAAAGATATGCAAGTAGCAATTAATCAAATAAGAGCTAGTGATCTTAATATAAGAGTAATTGGAAAAGGTAGTGTTCTAACACAAGATCCAACACCAGGCGCTGTTATAGAAAAAGGTTCAATAGTTACAGTAAAATGTGCAGATACGGAAGATTTACCGTAGATTATAAGAGGGGGAGCAGAAAATTATGCTTTTACAGTATTTATTAGAAGATTTGGAAGAATATGATATTAAAAAAGGAAATACAAATATCGATATAGAAAAAATCGAATATGATTCAAACAAGATATCAACAAATGATTTGTTTGTTGCAATTAAAGGATTTCAAAATGATGGTAATTCATTTATAGAAGATGCAATAAAACGTGGTGCAGTTGCAGTAATTACTGACGAAGATAGGGAATTTGGAAATGAAGATATTACTATAATAAAAGTTTCAAATGCAAGAAAAGCACTTGCAAAAGTGGCTGCTGTTTACTATGATAGACCTGCCACAAAATTAAAATTAATAGGAATAACTGGTACTAAGGGAAAAACAACAACAGCTTATATGTTAAGAGATATACTTAATGCAGCTGGTAAAAAAACTGGTATGATAGGTACAATATATAATACCTATGGAAATGTACAAATAGAATCTAGTAGAACTTCACCAGAATCATTAGACTTACAAAAACTTCTTAAAGATATGGTAGATAATGACATAAAATATGTAGTTATGGAAGTTAGTTCGCATGCTTTAGAACTTGATAGAGTTTATGGACTTCATTTTATAATAGGAATCTTTACAAATCTTTCTGAAGAACATTTGGATTTCCATAAAACAATGGATAATTATTTAAATGCTAAAGCAAAACTTTTTGCACAAAGCGATTATGCTCTAATAAATGGAGATGATATATATGCTCCAAAACTACTAAAAATGATATCTGTAAAACATGCTACTTTTGGACTTGATAATGATGTAAACCTAACTGCTACTGATGTTAGAGTAAATGCATCATATGTTGAATTTAAAATGTATGTTAATAAAATGCTTGAAACTGTAAGAGTTAATATTCCAGGAAGATTTACAGTTTATAACTCACTTGCAGCAATTGGAGCAGCAAGTATGTTAAATGTTCAAATGGATGCAATATTACTTGCTCTAGCAAATGTAAAAGTACCTGGTAGAAGTGAAGTTATAGATGTTGGAAAAACTTTTACAGTAATGGTAGATTACGCTCATAATCCTTCGAGTTTAGAGGCTATATTATCTTCAGTAAAAAAACATGCAAAGGGTAGAATAATTTGCGTATTTGGATGTGGTGGAGATAGAGATAAAATAAAAAGGCCTATTATGGGAGAAATCTCTGGAAGACTAGCTGACTTTACAGTTATTACAACAGATAATCCTAGAAATGAATCACCACAAGAAATAATGGCTGAAATTGAAACTGGAGTAAAAAAGAGTAGAGGACTTTATAAAATAATAGAAAATAGAAAAGAAGCAATAAGATTTGCAATGAGAATTGCATGGAAAAATGATATTATTGTTATTGCTGGAAAAGGACATGAAACATATCAAATTCTTAAAAATAATAAAAAAATAAAATTTGATGAGAGGGAAATAGTAAAGCAAATAGCTGAGTCTATGCCTGATAAAAATATTGAAATTTAAGGAGAAATAAATATGAATACACAGACGCTAAATTTGATTATCTCATTTATATCAACAGTTATATTAGGTGCTATTGTAGTTCCTAAATTAAGAAAACTTAAAGTTGGTCAGATTGTAAGAGAGGATGGACCAAAGTCCCACCTAAAAAAGAGCGGTACACCAGTAATGGGTGGAATCGTTATGATTATTGTAGTAACTATAATATTAGCAGTTAATTTAGTAAATTATAAAGAATTAATAATTCCAATAGTTGCGATATTTGGTTGTGGAATAATAGGCTTTATAGATGATTATAAAAAATTAGTGAAAAAGAATACTGAAGGTTTATCGCCTAAGAAAAAAATATTTGGACTTTTGATTATTACAGCATTAGTTATAGTTTTGTATCTAAAAGTATTTAACTTTGGTACAGAAATAATAGTACCATTTGTAAATCAACCTTTGTATTTGTCACCACTTGTGTTTGTAATATTTACAGCTTTTGTATTTATTGGAACAACAAATGCAGTAAATTTAACTGATGGACTTGATGGTTTAGCTTCTGGTGTAGTAGCTATAATAATGACATTTTTCACTTTGATAGCTATAAAAAATCAAGAAAAAGATATGATAATTTTAGGCGCTTCTTGTGTTGGTACTTGTTTAGGATTCTTGGTATTTAATTATCACCCAGCAAAAGTATTTATGGGAGATACTGGTTCTCTTGCACTAGGTGGTGCAGTAGCTGCAATTGCAATAATGTTAAAAATGCCTTTATATCTTTTAATAGTTGCATTTGTTTGTGTATTTGATACTATATCTGTAGCATTACAAGTTATATATTTTAAAATCACTAAAGGAAAAAGACTATTTAAAATGGCACCTTTCCATCATCATTTAGAATTATCTGGAATGAAGGAAACAAAGGTCGTTATCCTATTTTGGTGTATAACTTTA
>CAJLBR010000044.1 GCA_905204915.1 uncultured Clostridium sp. | reverse complement strand
ATGTATAATGAAAATTTTGGATCTTTTTCTAAACCTTTTGAAAAAATAAAATATAAAGAAAAAACTCATTATACTGGTCAAAAATTAGATAAAAATGAACTTTTTGAATTATACTCAGATATTTTATATCGTAATGCTAGTAAGATAAATAAGAAGGCACAAGAAATAAACAAATTAGCAGTTTATGAAAGAATAACTGTAAAAGACAAAGTAAAGCAAATAGTGGGATATCTAAAGAATAATAAAAAATTGGTATTTAATTCTATGTATAATGTTAATAATTGTAATAATTTAGAAATTGCAACAGCATTTTTAGGAGTACTTGAACTTAGTAAATTAAAACAAGTTTCTATAGAACAAGAGTCTTTATTTTCTGATATAAACGTTACAAAAAATATTGATAGCGGTGAGATAAAAGTTGATCTTTCTAATATATTGGAATAAGGTCGAAAATGTGAAATAAATGTGATAAATAGTGAAATTTTTGCGAAGATATTGAATCTAAATTTTTACTGTGATATAATAAGTTAGCACTTGAATAAAGAGAGTGCTAACTTATTTTTGTTAAGGAGGTGTTATATAATGTTAAAACCTTTAGGTGATAAGATTATATTAAAAAATGTTGATATAGAGGATACAACAAAATCTGGTATTGTATTACCAAATTCTTCAAAAGAAAAGTCTTCTTTAATGGAAGTTGTAGCTGTTGGAGATGGAAAAATGTCTGACGGTAAGACACTAGAAATTGTAGTAAAACCAGGAGATAGAGTTGTATGCTCTAAATATTCAGGTAGCCAAATAAAATATAATGAATGCGAATATTTAATTTTGAGTCAAAATGACATACTTGCAATTGTTGAATAAGGAGGAGTGAGTTATATGTCAAAAGAATTATTGTTTGGAAGAGAAGCTAAAGAAGCTTTAGAAAAAGGAGTGGATACATTAGCAAATGCTGTTAAGGTAACTCTTGGACCAAAGGGTAGAAACGTAGTTTTAGAGAAACAATTTGCTTCTCCACTTATTACTAATGATGGTGTATCCATTGCTAAAGAGATAGAACTTGAAAATCCATTTGAAAATATGGGCGCTAGCTTAGTAAAAGAAGTTGCAACCAAAACAAATGATGTAGCAGGTGATGGTACAACAACTGCTACGGTTCTTGCTCAAGCTATGATAAAAGAAGGATTAAAAAATGTACTATCTGGTGCAAATCCAATTATTACTAAAAAGGGAATAGAAAAGGCTGTAAATTTGAGTGTAGAGGAAATAAAGAAAATATCTACTCCGGTTGAAGGAAAAGAAGGAATTGCAAGGGTTGCTTCAATTTCAGCAAATGACGAAAATATTGGTAATTTAATTGCTGATGCAATGGAAAAAGTTACAAATGATGGTGTTATCACAATTGAAGAATCTAAAACAATGAATACAGAACTTAATGTAGTTGAAGGAATGCAATTTGACAGAGGATATTTATCTTCATATATGGTTACAGATGCAGATAAAATGGAAGCTCTTTTAGATGATCCGTATATTCTTATTACAGATAAGAAAATATCATCAATTCAAGAAATATTACCAATATTAGAGAAAGTAGTTGAACAAGGTAAAAAATTACTTATAATAGCAGATGACGTTGAAGGAGACGCTTTATCTACGCTAGTAATAAATAAGTTAAGAGGAACATTTACTTGCGTTGCTGTAAAAGCACCTGCTTTTGGTGACAGAAGACGTGAAATGTTACAAGATATTGCAATTTTAACAGGGGGAGAAGTTATAAGTTCAGATCTTGGATTAGAGCTTAAAGATACTGATATAATGCAATTAGGACGTGCAAAACAAGTAAAAGTAAGCAAAGAAAATACTATAATAATAAATGGTTATGGTGATGAAGAAAAAATTACTGAAAGAGTAAAAGAAATAAGAGCAGAACTAAAAAATACTACATCTGATTATGATAAAGAAAAATTATCAGAGAGACTTGCAAAAATTGCTGGTGGCGTTGCAGTTATAGCTGTTGGTGCTGCTACAGAGACTGAAATGAAAGAGAAAAAATTGAGAATAGAAGATGCATTGGCTGCAACTAGAGCTGCTGTTGAAGAAGGAGTTGTATCTGGGGGCGGAACAGCATATCTTAATATTTTACCTGCCGTAAAAGAATTAGTAAACTCTTTAGAGGGGGATGAAAAAATTGGTGCTAATATGGTTTTAAAAGCACTACAAGCTCCAGTTATGCAAATTGCACATAATGCTGGTGTTGAAGGTGCTGTAGTTGTTAATAATGTCTTAAATCTAGAAAAGGGTATGGGATATGATGCACTAAATGATAAATATGTAGACATGAAAAAATCTGGAATAGTGGATCCTACAAAAGTAACAAGAACAGCATTACAAAATGCAGCCTCTATTGCTTCTATGATAATTACTACAGAAACATTGGTTGCTGATAAGAAAGAAAAAAATGAATGTAATTGTTCTCATATGGATAATGGAATGGGAATGATGTAATAATACAATATTTATACTACATAGAAATATAATAGATATATATAGTATAAAAAAAGGTGTTCATGTGAACACCTTTTTTGTTTTATGGTTGATTAGACAACGTACATTTTATTGCCATTTTCAATATTGAGTAATCCTGATTTGCAATTTTCCGAAAATGGAAGATTACCTTTGTTGTCAAAGTTTTCAAATACGTAATCTCCAGCAGGAACTATCTCTTTTAGAGAATCATCATATAAGCCATATCCAGAATTCTTTTTGTTTTTATTCGTAAATGTGTAATAATACCTTCCGTCGATTGGATTTGATTTTTGGTCGAAGATTTGGCCGTTGGCTTTAGCATGCGTACCATTTTTTATATTATAAAGCACTGTGAAATTATCTTTTAAATATATGGCTGCTACCATATCACTTTCGAAATATTTCAAAGTTGTAGCCTCGATAGGAATAACAACATTCAAATTTCCATCCAGTAAGCCAAATTTACCATTTAAGCGTACTTCAAAATATTTGTTGTTAATAGGGGCAATGTAATCGTACTGGTGATTTTCAACTTTTTCGAGGTTTTTATCAAAAATGCAGTATTCGTGATCGCCGCCTATGATACGTGCCGAAATATAACCGTTTATCCATTCTATTCTTTTTTCGTTTACCATCTTGGGTAACCATTTGGATTCCTTCATAGGGGCTAAGTGGGTGTACTGGGTGTTTAGAATTTCGTTATAATTGTTATCTATTACGATTATATTATAAAAATTTCCCAAACCTTCCTGCTTCCGAAGTGCTTTTGCATAGCCGTTTTTAAATTCTGTTACATAGAGAAGTCCATGTTTAAATTTTGAAGAATTTCCTTTTTTTAAAGTTTTCATAGTACAAGATCCTTTCATATTAATGATTTGGTTAGTTAACGAATGTGGCATAATTATATCACATTATGTAAACGTTTGCAACATTTGAGATGATTTTATAAAAAATAAGCATAAAAAATCCCTGAAATTTTATTTTCAGAGATTATTTTATTTAAGAATTTAAAACTAATATAACTCCAGCAATTGAGTTACCAAGAGTTAGAACTAATCCTATAATACTTAAAACAAGACCAACTGTGGCTTTTGATTTATTTTCACTTTTTCTACCAATAGCACTCAAAATGATACCAACTATGTTAACAGGGTATCCAAAAAGAGGGATAAGCCAAGCGATCATACCAATAATACCAAGCACAAGTCCAGCTGTTGCTTTTCCGTTATTATTCATAAAGTTTCCTCCTTATACTAATAAATATATATTAACATATGAATTAAAAAAATACAATATTAATTCCAAATTTGCTTATTTTATTGCAAATTTTATCAAAATAAGTTATAATATAAGCATATAAACGAGGAAAAGTAATGGAAGAATATATTAAAAATATTGATTTACAGAAGGTATCGTCCCAAACATTAGCTTTTATAGGAGATGCTGTTTATAATGTATATATAAGATCTTATTTAGCATCTTTAAGCAATGAACAAACTGGGAAATTACATGTTAAATCTATTAAGTATGTCAGTGCAAAAGCACAATCTAAAACTATAGATTTAATTTTTGATCTGTTAAATGAAGAAGAAGTACAAGTTTACAAAAGAGGAAGAAATACACATATTCCATCTGTATCTAAAAATGTAGATGTAGTAAATTATAAAAAGGCTACAGGATTTGAGGCTTTGTTAGGATACTTATATGTAAAAAAGGAAAATGAAAGATTAGATTTCATAGTTAAAGAATCTATAAAAAAATTAAATGAGGTGATGTAAAATGGCAAATGAAAATAATGTAAATAATGAAGCTCCTAAAAGAGATTCTTACTTAGAGGATATTGTTTCTAAGGCATCAAAAGAAAATAAGGAATTATCAAAAGAAGAAATAGCATCTGCTGTTGAAAGTACACAGTTCCTTAATAAAATGGAAGAAATTGATTTATCTGATGATTCATATAGAGTAATCTTTACAGATGGTCAAAAGCAATTATTATATGATGATGGTGAATTTTTTGAAATAAGTACAACAGATTCTAATGGTCCTAAGAAAAAAATAGGAAAAGCAGAAGCTAGAAATATGTATATAGAATATTTCATAAAATATGTACTTAACCCAATGATAAATAAAGCTCAAAGACAAAAGGGTGTAAGAGCAGTAAAAAAAGTTATTAGACCTCAAACAAAGACTAGAACTGTAAGTAAAAAATCTAAGAGTAGAGAAGATGATATGGTTTTATAAAAAATACTAGGACATTAAAATATGTCCTAGTATTTTATTTATTTAGATATTGATTGTTTTACTTGATCAATATCTGCTTGACCTGCAGGGGCAGCAGGTACATAATAACCCTTTTGTTTTGCTATTAAATAAAGTTCCCATTGAATATCTTCTAATTTATTTCTAGCATCAACAATTGAATCTCTAAAGTTTTTATTATTAGATTGTTCAATTGTGTATTCCAAAAGTGTTATTGTAGAATTTAAACATGATAGTGTATCATTTACAGACATTTTTTCATCCATTACAAGACACCTCCTTAAAGCATGTTGCAAAGTTTAGATTTTAACCCTGTAAGTTCATTACAAAGTTCATCATAAACTTGCACCAAGTTTTGATCATCAGTTAATGTTTTAAAATAAGCAATTTTATCGCAAAAATTAGTTGAGTGACCACATATGTGTCTTATGTTTTGAATTTCAATTTGATTTAAATTATCCATAAAATAAATACCTCCTTTTAAATCATACATAATTATTATTAGCTAAAAAACTTAACTTATGCATATATTTAGCTTGTAATAATTTACAATTATTTTATAGTAGGTTTTGCAAATAATGAAGCAAGATATCCAAATACAACAGCAGCTGCTATGCCGGCTGATGTAGCTTTAACACCACCTATAAATATTCCCAAAAATCCTACTTCATCTACTTCTTTCATAACACCTTTTGCAAGTGAATATCCAAAGCCAGATATTGGAACTGTAGCTCCAGCACCACCAAAATCTACTACATGTTGATATATTCCAATCGATGTAAATATGGCTCCTAAAGTAACAAACAATACCAAAATTCTAGCAGGTGTTAGTTTTGTCTTATCAATCAAAATTTGACCAATGGTACAAATAATTCCGCCTGTTATAAAAACTTTTAAATATTCCATAAATATATCCATTTTTACACCTCATTTTCTATTGCAACGGCATGTGCAATTGATGGTATAGATTCACCTTGCATTGAAGATACGGGACTCATTAGAGCTCCTGTTGCAACTACTAAAACTTTATTTAATTTTTTTGTTTTTAATTGTTCATAAAAATATCCGCTAAAAACACTTGCCATACATCCACATCCACTACCACCTGAATGCGTATCTTGAGCTTCATTGTCATATATTATTGCACCACAATCTTCATGAACACTTGAAATGTCAAATCCTTGTTTTGAAAATAAATCTACCAAAATTTCAGATCCTAGTATTCCCAAATCACCAGTAATTATTTTGTCGTAATAATTGGGATTTCTACCTGTATCTTTAAAATGTGTGTATATAGTATCAAAAGCTGCTGGAGCCATAGCGCCTCCCATGTTTGTCATATCTTTTATACCCATATCTACAATTTTTCCTGGTGTAACATATGTGACATATGGACCTCCACTTGTAGTATCTTTAGGTACAACCATTGCAGAACCTGAAGCGGTAACTGTACATTGTCCTGTTGGACTCATCTGATTTCCATGTTCAAGTGGCATTCTAAACTGTCTTTCGGCACTACAAAAATGTGAAGATGTAGCTGCTATTACCTTTTTTGCAAATCCAGCTTCAATAAAAAGAGAAGCTAGAGTTAAGCTTTCGCAAAATGTAGAACATGCTCCATATAAGCCGAAAAATGGAATGTTAAAATCTCTTATACAGTAACCAGAAGATATACATTGATTTAAAAGGTCACCTGCAAAAATATAATCTATATCTTGAGGCGTAAATCCATTTTTAGATAAAAGATGATTTATACATACATTCATCATATGACTTTCACCTTTTTCAAAACTTTTTTCTCCCAAAAAGACGTCATCTACATGTAAATCAAAATAAGAACTAAGTGGTCCAGCAAATTCTTTTGGACCAACAATACTACTTGTATCTAATATTTTAGGTGTATTAACTAACCTTATTGACTGTTTACCAACTCTCATATTATCCTCCTTAGCCATTAAATAAATAATTTAATTAACCAATATATAAAACCAATTATTACAGAAGACGTGATACCATAAACTAAAACTGGCCCTGCAACTTTAAACATATTTGATCCTAAACCTAGAACATATCCTTCCATCTTAAACTCGATAGCAGGAGCTACAATTGAATTTGAAAATCCTGTTATTGGAACTGTTGAACCAGCTCCAGCAACTTTTCCAAGTTTAGAATATACATTAATAGCTGTCAAAAATGCTCCTAAAAAGATTAATATTATTGTACATATAGTTGCAGCATCATCTTTTGAAACTCCAAAATGCATTGAAATGTCAATTATAAGTTGACCAATCATGCATATTATTCCACCAACTAAAAATGCCCAAAATATATTTTTTGTAATCGGACTCTTTTTTGCCATTTCATTCACGTAGTCTGAATATTCTTGATCATTCATTGCAATATTTTCATTCATAATTATCACCAAAAATATTATTTGCAAATTTTGTAAATAATATTAAAAAAGTTGAAATTGAACAAAATTTTTGATATAATCTAAAAAACAAACATACAAATAGTGGAGGTAGTATTAGATGGAGAACGAGAAGAAGTTTAATAGTGAGATGTTTGGGTATGACAAAAAAGAGGTTGAAGAATACATCAAAGCCATTAAAGCTGATTATGAAAGCAAGTTACAAGCTGAAAAATCAGAATCTAACAGAGTGGCAAACGAGCTGACTATTGTGAAAAGAAAATTAGAAAGATATGAAAGTGACTACGTTGAAAAACAAGAAAAAGTAGCCAATGCACTTATAACTGCAGAAGACCAAGCAAAAAAAATTATTGAAAATGCTAGAACTGAATCTTTTGCAGAAAAAGAAAGAATCGAAAATTTAATTGAAATGGAAAGGGAAAAATTACTAGATATGAAAAAAGAAGTAATTGACTTGAAAGAAAAAACAATAAGATTATTAGATAAATATAGTAATGAAATGAATACATTACTTGATTAGTAATAAATTATTATAACCGTAATATAAATAAAACAAGAGGTAGTTGTTTTATGAAAGTTACGGTTGCTTTTTTATCTAAAAGAAATAGTATTTGGGGTAAAAAGGATTTTAATATTAAGAATTTGTTTTTAAAATTTACTGATAATATTTTTAAGATTTTTATATTTTTTGTAATAGTACTAGCTTTGGGATTATTTCAAAAAATTGTAAAGATTCCTAAAGGAATTTTGAACCTTGCAACTAATTTTAGATTAACTGAAGAATTTAACTTTGGAATGAAAGAAATGGTTGCAATGAATGGTATATTTAATGTAAAAAATTACTTAGTTGGTGCAAAGCATGAAGAAATTAAGGAAGAGGTCAATCCTACAAAAGAAGATAATTTGAGAAAAATTGATGCTTTAGCAGAAGATAAAAATGATGTAAGTGTATTTGCTGGTAAAAATATAAATTTTGAAATTACTGAAAATGGAGAAAATTTACAAAGAATTAGTATGGAAAATATTAGAATATTAAACTATTCAAGAAAAAGAGATATTGATTATAAAAAATTAGTAGAAGGTGTTGTAAATTTAACGAAATCTAGTGATAAAATTTTAATTTATAATACACATACTTCTGAAAGTTATGCTAATTCTGAAGAATATCAGTTTGAATATTCTGGAGTAAGAAGATCCCGTGATGCAAATTATAACATGTTAGCGGTAGCAAATGAATTTAAAAATAATTTAAGTAATAAAGGATTTAATGTAACGCACAATACAACTCCACATGATTACGGAACATATGATAGTGCTTATTCAAGATCTAGAATAACAGTCCAAGAAGCTCTGTCAAGAAATCCTGGATATGGACTTTCAATTGATTTACATAGAGATGCTATTGAAGACTTAGACTTTGCACCTTCAGTAAATATTAATGGTGTTGATGTGGCACAGTGTATGTTTGTAATTGGTGTTGGATATGATGATGAATCCAATCCTTATTATGAAGAAAATTTAAAATTAGCACTAAAATTACAATACATAGCTGACGAGGTATACCCGGGACTATTTAGGCCAATGATAATTAGAAATTCTGTATATAATCAAGATTTAAATAAATATTCCATTTTAATAGAAGTAGGAGCTTCTGGAAATACTTTTGATGAAGCTTTTTATGCAACAAGGTGCTTGACAAATTTACTTAATATAATGTATAAAGATTGATAGTAAAAAAAAATTGTGATATAATCTGAAAACGGTTTTTAAGAAAGGTATGATTTAAGTGGCTGATAAATTAGTAATAGTGGAATCTCCATCAAAAGCTAAAACTATAGAAAAATATTTAGGAAAGGAATATGAAGTAATAGCTTCACAAGGACATATAATAGATCTTCCAGTAAGTAAACTGGCAGTAGACGTAGAGGATAATTTTAAACCTCAATATATTACAATGAGGGGAAAAACTAAAATTGTAAAAGAAATAAAATCTAAAGCTAAGGGAAAATCAAAAGTATATATAGCAACCGACCCCGATCGTGAAGGAG
>CAJLBR010000043.1 GCA_905204915.1 uncultured Clostridium sp. | reverse complement strand
GATGCAGAAAAGTTATCCGAAAATGAAATGCTAGAAAATAAATCTATAAACTTAAAATCTGATGTAATAAAAATAGGACACCATGGTTCTAGCACTTCTTCAAGTTTAAAATTTTTAAATGAAGTAAATCCTAAATATGCAGTAATATCTTTAGGTAAAGATAATGATTATGGACATCCACATAAATCTACAATACTTAGACTGAAGTCTTTAAATATACCTGTATATAGAACTGATGAGGTTTCAACTATTGTGATGGAATCAGATGGAAATAATATTAAATTTGATAAAGAAAAATGTAGCTATAATTATCCAAGTTCTAGTAAGGAGTGATTTTTTTGAAATTAATTGTTGATAGATTTGAAGGTAAATATATTGTATGTGAGAATGAAAAAGGAGAAATGGTAAATATTCCTAAAGCGGAAGTAAGCGTTAGCGTTTCTGAAGGAGATGTGTTTGAAATTGATGATAATAAAGTTTCTAAAATACTATTAGAAGAAACTTTAAAAAGAAAACAAAAGATCGAAGAAATGGTAAAAAACTTGTGGGAAAATTAGCATACATTTTATTAAAAATATATTTAAAATAAAGGGGCAAAAAAGCTCCTTTATTTTTCTATAAATTGTTGAAAAAAGTTTTGGTATGTGGTATTCTTAAACTAGTTTTAATTATGGGGGATCTTATGAAAACTAAATCAAAAGAAAGAGGGATAAGTTTAATTGTATTAATAGTGACTATAGTAGTCGCTGTAATTCTAATAACAGTTACAATTACCGCATTTAATAGCAATAGAGCAGATTTGCAAGCAAGGCAAGTACAATTCAAACAGAATTTTAAAATTCTTGAAAATGAACTTACTAGCTATTTAACAGATAATAAAATCAAAGATGCCAATGAAAGTATATATGTTAATTCAACTGATGATAATTTAAAGCAAATGATACCATCAGTTGAAAAAACTGGATTTGAGGATCTAGTAATGGTTTGTAATAGTCAGCTAGTATTTAGAGAAGATGCAGATTTATCTTCTGACGAGAAAAAATGGGCTGAAGAAATAGCGCCAGTTGTTTCTTCATGTGACGATTTAAATAAAGTATCTGACTACTTCGGTATTACACTTGATAAAAATGGTGGAATATTTACAATTCCAGTTGGTTCAGATTCAATACCAGTAAGTACTAAGATTAATATAGCAAATTCATCACATAAAGCTAAATATGGATTTTCTAATACTCAATACGAAGAACCAAGTGAATTTAAAAGTATAAGTTCTGGCCAAACAATTTCAGAAGAAAAAACAGGTGGAACATATTATATTTGGATCAAAGTTTATGATGGAGAAGATAATTATTTAGGAAAATATATTTCTAGTCCATTTATAGTAAACTATGTAGTTGAGTTCGATGCAAATGGTGGAAGCAACGCTCCAGAGACAGAATATAAGAATTATTTATCTTCATTAGTGTTGCCAGTCGAAACTCCTACAAGAGATGGTTATGATTTTGCTGGATGGTCTATCGATAATTCTGCTACAGTTAATTATGGAGCAGGTGATGTTTACTCTAATGATAAATCAGTAAGACTTTATGCAGTTTGGGAAAATAAAAATGTATCTATGTTAATAATTTCTGAAGATGTTGGAAGAGAAACAACTGTTTACGGAAGAAATGGCGGAACAACAGTAGTAGATACAATTCCTAAAAAAGAGGGATATGTTTTTGCAGGATGGGATCTTACAGGTGTCGGTAGCTTTAATTCAGGAACTAAAGTTTATACTTTTGGAAACGGCGTAGGAAAGCTTACAGCAATTTGGGAAGAGGCTGTTGCAGTAGTTGTAGAAGATAATGAGTATTATGGTCAATTATATTCTGCTATTGCATCTTGTGGAACAGAAGAACAAAAACAAGTAAAATTACTTAAAGATATAGAACTTCCTTTTGGGGGATCAGTTCCTCAAAGTTATAATGTAAGATTAAATTTAAATGGAAAGAGTGTTACAAGTAACGTTTCAGGAAACTTAATTGTTAACAATGGTACCCTTGAAGTTTATAATGGAGATGTAGAGACAGTCGGTTCTATAATAGATAATAGAGGAGACTTAACAATAACTTCTGGTAACTATATATCACACAGTGGAAATACTATTGTAAATAGTACAGGTAACTTAAATATCAATGGCGGTGATATATTATCAGAAAAAGCAAATGCTCTTTTACAATCAAGTAGATCAAATAATAACACAATTAATATATCTGGTGGTATTATTAGATCAAGTGGTGATCAATCAACTATAGGACTTGCAGGAAATATTAATTTAAATATAAATTCTGGATTAATAGCTAATAATGGTACAGGTACAACAATTTTTGTAAGTGTTCCAACAAATGTTACAATAAATGGAGCTACAATAGCATCTACTGGAAGTTATGTATTATATAATACAGCAAATTCTAATATTGTTATTAATTCATGTAACATGTATAATCCTAACGGATATGCAATATTTAATGATGGGGCAGCGATAGAATTTAATAATGGCTCAATAAATGCTAAATCAGTTGGAGTTTTCAATAATTCAGGTAGATTTAGAATGAATGACGGTTATATTTCATCAGTAGAAGATAGAGCTATTTATAATAGTACTTCCGGTGAAGTATACATTTTAGGTGGAAATGTAAATTCTGATTCCGCAACGCTTTCTGCATTATCAAATGCAAATGGAAAATTTGTAATTGGAACAAATGATTCAGATGTTAGTGTTTCATCACCAGGTATTGTTGGTAAGTATGGAGGAATAAGAGGAAATTTTGAATTCTATGATGGTAAAATAATAGGTAAAAAAGCAATAAGCGGTACAGTTACAGCAACACCAACTAATTATAGAGCTGTTATAGAAAAATCAAATGATTTAGAAATTGCTACTCTTTCAAATAAATATACTTTAAGTAGGACAGGAACTGAAGGTGGTACTGTTTCAGGAAGTTACGGAGTAATTACAGTAGGGGTTAGCTGTACAGTTACAGCTACTCCACTTACTGGATATAGTTTTGAAGGATGGTATGACGGAAACACTAAGGTATCTAGCGATGCAAATTATACATTTAATATGCCAGCTAGAGACTTAGAGCTAAAAGCTAATTTTGTTGGTAAAAATGATATAGCATTTAAAGTAGAACACTACGTAATGGATACATCTGGTAATTACCCAGTAACTCCAACAGATGTTACTAATTATTCAAGTGGAACATCTGGAGCATCAGTAAAACTTTCAGATTATAAGAAAACAGATTTAGAAGTAAAAGATGGAATATATTATGACTATGGTCAAGTAAGAGGAAAAACTGTAGATACAACTAATATATTAAATGATGGTAGTACAGTAATTAAACTATATTATTCTAGAACTTACGGAACGCTTACTACTATTGCTGGAACTAACACTTTGACTGTAACTGCTTCTGAAAAAAATAAATACTACTATGGTGCCAGCGTTGAAAAAATAACTGCACTTCCAATGGAAAAAACAGGTTATACAGTAACTTTTGAAAAATGGAATACAACAAACAGCGTAGTATCTCCAACAACAAACCCTATAGAGGGATTTGTGTGGCCAGCTATGCCAAATGATACTGATATAACCCTTACATCTATATTCAAAGATTCAATAAATAAATCTACTATAAATATAGATCCAAGTGGAGGTAGTGTAGTAATTGAATCACCTACTGGTTCAGCATCAAAGACTATTACTAGTAAAACTGGATTTACTCAAAATTATAATACAACTTTAAGTTATGCTGCTCCAAAAAGAAATAATGATGTAAACAATACTACATATACAACTACATTTATATATGCAAATGGACAAAGTAATGATACTAAGACTGCTACTAAAACTGATACAACAAAATATAGCTTTACAAAATGGGTTTTTGACGGAGTAATGTACGGCAATGTCTCTTCTATATCAGGTGCAGGAAAGTATACATTTTCAGAAAATAATAATGTTACAACAAATATGAAGGCTGAATACAATATGACTAAAACATCGTCAACTACTGAAATAGAATTACCAACTCCAAATTCCAAAAGTGGATATACGTTTGATGGTTGGTATACTCAAGAAACTGACGGTGAAAGAATTGGTGATGCAGGAAGCATGTACAAGCCAACTAGCAATATTACTTTATATGCTCACTGGATAACAAATTCTTCAAGATTGACAATAAATCCAAATGGTGGTAGTGTAAGTGTTACTTCACCGACTGGAGGAACATCTAAGACAATAACTACTAATACTTCATTTATTCAAAATTATGATACTACTTTGACATATGGAGTACCAACAAAGGAAAATAAAACTAGTACATCTAGTTATACTGTAACATTTAATTATAATGGAAATGGAAAATCAGATGAATCTAAAGTGTCAAATGTTACAACAATTACAAAATATACTTTTGCAAGTTGGACAAAATCAAATCCATTTTATGGAACAATGTCTTCTACAACTTCATCTGGAACATATACATTCCCATCAAACAGCAGTGTTGGAAGTACTATAACGGCAAAATATAATGAAACAGATTCATCAACTATTACTTCAGTTACTGCACCAGTAGCAACTAGAGAAGGCTATACTTTCTTAGGATGGTATGATATGCCATCAGGTGGTAATAAAATAGTTGATGGAAATGGAAAATATACGCCAAATCAAAATACTACACTATACGCTAATTGGCAGGCTAGTAAAAGTTCTGTAACAGTTAATCCAAATGGTGGATCAGTACAAATCTCAAGTGCTAATGGTACAGAAACAATAACAGAAAGTAAAAAGTATACACAAGATTATGGAACATTTTTAACATATTCTGTTCCATCTAAGAGTCAAATAAAAAATACTGAAACTTACATAGTAGCATATGATACCAATGGTAATTCACAAACAATTACTTCAAATCAGGCGGTTAAAACAACAACTACTAAATATAAATTTAGTAAATGGAACTTGTCATCACCTTTTGCAGGTTCATTATCATCAATTACTAGCAATGGTACATATACATTTGCAGCTTCAGAAGTGGCTAACAATGCTATGACTGCTGAATACACTTCTACAAATACTTCAGAAACAACATCTGTTACTCTTCCAACACCTAATAATAGAACAGGTTATACATTTGATGCATGGTATTTAGATAATTCATTTAGTAATATAGCAGGTAAAGCAGGTGCAAGTTATACTCCTGATAATAATGTAACATTAGTTGCAAATTGGAATGTTAATAAATATAAATTAACGAGAACAGCTGAAACTGGAGGTAGTGTGTCAGGCCCAAGTGGTGATATAGCTTTTGATACTTCATGTACAGTAACAGCTACTGTAAATTCAGGCTATTCATTTATGGGATGGTATGAAGGAAATACTTTAATTACATCTAGTACAAGCTATACATTTAAAATGCCAGCTAAAGATTACAATTTAACAGCTAAATTTCATAAGAACACAGTTGAAGTAGTTGGAAAAGACTCACAACCAGGATTTAGCATTACAGGTGCATCTTTAAGTTCGGGTGCAGCAGGAATTTGGTTGAAAGCTCCGGATAGTGGATTTACATTTACTATAACTGGATCAAATGGATTTATTATATATTCTGCATCAACTTTAAGAGGTGATAAAACTTCAGTAGCATCTAATGCTCCACAAACTACGGGGTCATCATATACAACTACTGGAGAAGAATATATTTATTTAAACGGATATGGCTCTATAAAGGTAACACTTCCTGACGGATCTGATGCTATAATAGTTGATAATAGACCAACTTATACTGTAACTTATTATTCGCCATCTACAACAACTATATATAAGCAACTAAGTGTTAAGGAAATGGATTACTTTAGTACACCAGCTGATCCTCCAGCACCAACCACAGCGGTAGTATTTGATGAATGGAGTCTTTCTAGTGGCACCCCTGTATCTCCAGGATACACAAAAGAAAATTTAGTATATAATGCTAAATTTAAATCAGCAACTTTCTATACATTAACTATAACTGGATGTAAACATGGAACACCAACTATATCTGCACCATCTGGAGATATAAAAGGTAGTTTAACTCCTTCATCCGACGGTAAATGTACAATTCAAATTAGAAACGGAACAACATTTTCAATTTCAATGACTACAAAGGGCGAGTATGTATTTAACGGCTTTAAAAAGAGTGGTGGAACTACTACAACTACTAAAATAAATGAAACAGTAAAAAATAGTGATTTGGAATATAGTGTTTCTTGGGACGCTGCAATAGCGCAAATAGAAAAAACTGTTGGATCAACAACAACCATTACATATTATAGATCAGTTCCAGATGCATTTGATGCGGTACAAAGTGATCAAATAATAAGATTACTTGCAAATTCTACAACTAGCAGAACCGCAACTCTTTCATCTTCAAAAACGGGTGTAACTTTAAGAATGGATGGGCATGAATTCATGTCACCATACTCTGGTTCTTCACACATAGCATTAAGAAATTATGGCGAACTAGAAGTTGTTGGAAATGGATATAAGAGTGAAAGCACAATAAGGGCGTTTTACACTGATACTATTTCTAACTATGGTAAGCTAAAATTAGATTGTATAACAGTAGAGAGAGCAATATCAGCACCAACTAGTAATGACAATGCAATATATAATTCTTCAAGTGGTACAGTGGATATACAGGGCTCAAACATAACATCAGGAACTAGATATGTTATTAAATCTGCAGGTACTTTAAATATTTATAATAGTACGCAAGTTATAGCTACTAAAAATAGAGGGGTATATTCTACAGGAACACTTAATTTATCAAAAGCAACTATAAAGAGTACGGCAACAGAAGAGCCAGGAGAAAGATGTAATGCAATAACAATTATGGGTGGAAAATTTAACATGTCAGGAGATCCATCTAATACAATAGTAACATCGCAGGTAAGTGATGCAATTCATTTAAGCGGCTCAAATACTGTAGCAAATATTACAGGAGGATATGTAAAATCTGCTGCTCACGCTGGAATATGGGTTATAAACGATGCAACACTTTATTTAAGAGGTAGTGATAGTTCAGGTGTATCAACTTCAAATCCAATGATTATTGGACAAACTTATGCAATTTCTTTAATCTCTATAAATTCTACTACAGGATTAGAAAATGAGGAAGGAACTTTATATTTCTATGGTGGAAGATGTATAGGTTATATGAGTTCTGATACTAAATCAATTTCATATAAGAAAAAAATGTACTCTTACTCTAAAGGAATACATTTTGAAAGAAATGGAACTACAAATACTGCTTATCCAAACAAATAATAAATTAAAAGCAATTCAAATTATTTTGAGTTGCTTTTTTTGTATATATTTACACATTTTACAAATACTATTATTGGTGATTGAAATGAGAATTGGTATTCCAAAAGCTATGGCTACATATGAATACCCAATTTTATTCGAGAGTTTTTTTAAAGAATTGGGAATAGACGTTGTTTATAGTAATGATACGAATAAAAAAATAATGAATGATGGTATAAAATATTCTGTAGATGAAGCATGTTTAGCTAGTAAGATATGTTTAGGACATGTAAAAAATCTAATTGATAGAGGTAAAAGAGAAAAAATTGATGCAATATTTATACCAAGAATATGTTCTTTTAGGAAAAATGAAACAGTATGTGTAAAGTTTTATGCTATGTATGATATATGTAAAACAGTATTTGATTATAAATTTGTGACATTAAATTTAGATGAAAAAAGAGGAAAAAATGAATTAATTGCCTTTTTAAATTTAGGACATTCTTTAGGTGTTGGATATTCTAAGGCATATAATGCTTATAAAATAGCCAAGAAAAAACAAACGGAATATTACAAGTTGAGTATATTGGAAAATTATCAAAGATTGCAAGATTTGAGCTATAGTCCTAATATATTGATAGTATCGCATCCATACGTAATAAACGATAAATATATTGGTGTACCACTTGTAAACTATCTTGAAGGACTAGGAGCAAATATATTTTATTCTAATATAAATGAGTCTCTTATAAATAAGAAAAAATCTAGTAGTTATAAAAATTATTCAAGTACATTATATTGGAAATTTAGTAAAAACGTTTTAAATGGAATTAGTGATTATATAGAAAAAATAGATGGCATAATTTATATTTCATCTTTTCCGTGTGGCCCAGATTCTTTAGTAACAGAGCTTACGATGAGAAGTATAAAAGATATTCCAAGTATCAATATATT
Organism: uncultured Clostridium sp.; assembly: GCA_905204915.1. Classification (GTDB taxonomy): domain Bacteria; phylum Bacillota; class Clostridia; order TANB77; family CAG-465; genus CAG-465. The sequence continues at coordinate 1,260 of CAJLBR010000043.1, read as the reverse complement.
ACTCGATGAGCAAGATGGTAATGCAGGAATATATACTAGACTTGAAAGTTTTTTTGACATATTAGATGAAAGAAAAAAACTACAGAAAGGAATCTTGGTAAATGAATAAAGTAAATAAAAAGTATGTTGTTAGCTTTCCGCATATTGGAAATTATTATGTACCAGTCTATAATTTTTTAAATGATGTATTGGGGTGTGAAGATGTTCAAATTATGATTCCCCAAAATATGAGTGAAAGAACTAAAAAATATGGAGAAGAAAGTAGCCCTGATTATGTTTGTACACCGTTTAAATATAATATGGGAAATTTTATCGAATCGCTTGAAAATGGTGCAAATGTTTTAATACAAGCTGGTGGTGGCTGTAGATATGGGTATTATGCTGAGGTGCAAGAAAAAATTCTAAGGGATATGGGATATGATTTTAAATATATAATTCTATTTACGTCTAATGGTGTGGATGTAAAAAATTTGTATTCAAAATTTAAAGAAATAAATCCAAACTTAAACTTTGTACATTTTGTAAGTAGATTTATTTTTACATTGAAGCTTGTTACAATAATAGATAAATTTGAAAATTATTATAGAGATAATAGAGTATTTGAAAAAGAAGAAGGTAGTTTTGATAAACTACACAAGAAGTTTTTAAATGAAATAAAAAATATAAAGGGACAAAATCAATTACATAGAATAAAAAATTATTATTTTAAAGAGTTGTATAATTTAGAATTAATAGATAAAGACAAACAACAAGAGAAGTTAAAAATTGGTATTGTTGGAGAGCTATATTCATCTATGGAAGAATATTCTAGTTTTTATATTGAAAAAGAATTATATAAAATGGGAGTAAAAACTAAAAGATATACTACAGCGACTTATCTTTTAATTAATAAACCATTTCAGGAAAAGAAATTAATAAAAAAGGCTGAAAAATACATTTCTTTTGCACTTGGAGCTGATGGTACAGAAACAGTTGCACATACTCTTGAGCTTATTGATGAGGGATACGATGGTATAATACATATAAAACCATTTGGGTGTACTCCTGAAATAAATGCTATGCCAATGTTACAAAAAATAAGTAATAATACTGGTATTCCAATAATTTACTTTACATTTGATATGCAAAGTAGTGAGGTGGGTATAAGAACTAGACTAGAAGCTTTTTATGATATGTTAATTATGAAAAAAGAAAAAGAAGAAAGTAAGGAGGTAGTTTAATAAATTGAAAAATAAGAAGTATTATATGGGAATTGATATA
>CAJLBR010000042.1 GCA_905204915.1 uncultured Clostridium sp. | reverse complement strand
TACCTTGTCTATGAATATATCATTAAGTGATAACTTTTCTACCTTTATATCTTGTATGTTTTTATTTTTTAATTTCTCTACATACTCTTGTACATCTTCTTTTAATACATAACTTTCGTTTCCATCGTATATTACTTTTTCTTTTGGATAACTCTTTTTAATCTCATTTAAACTTCCTTTAAGTATTGTATTTCCTTTATCTATCATCAAGATATTGTCACAAAATAGCTCAACATGTTCCATTCTATGTGAAGAAAATATTATTGCTTTATTTTTATGTTTTAACTCAATTAAAATTTCCTTAAATTTTTCTACTCCTAAAGGATCTAAGCCGGAGAATGGCTCGTCTAAAATAATTAAATCTGGATCATGCATGATAGCTGCAATAAACTGAATTCTTTGACGATTCCCCTTGCTAAGTTCTTTTATTCTTTTATTCATATATTCTACTATATCAAATTTTTGTAACCAATATTCTAATCTCTCTAAAACCTGTTCCTCACTCATACCTTTCAAGCTTCCATAGAAACACATTTGTTCATACACTGTTAATTCTTGTCCTAAACTACCTTCCTCTGGCAAGAAACCTACAAGTTTCGTATCTTTTATAGTATATTTTTTACCGTTTAACAGAATTTGTCCTTCTTCTGGGTCAATTATATTTAATATAAGTCTAAATATTGTAGACTTACCAGCTCCATTTTTTCCTAAAAGTCCTAGTATTTCTCCGCTATTTACTAAAAAAGAAACATCATTTACTACTAGCTTTTGGTTAAATTCCTTTTTTATATTTTTTACTTCTAACATAAACTTCATCCCCGTACTTAAACTTATACCATATAATTTGTTAGTTTTCAAGCATAGAAAAAAAGAGAGCTCAAAATGAACTCTCAAATTTTATAAAGTATGTTTTAAATATTATTTGTTATTTCTTTCTATGGCCTTTTTTGCCATCTTTATTGCAGCTTCTTTATTACTTGCTCCTGCAATAAATCCTTTTTGATGTACAAACTTTGCACCTCTTATTCCAGATTTTTTTTCAAGTTTTTCATTATTTTCTCCCCACCAATTTTGTGGAAAAAGTATTTTGCTTTCTTTTACTCCATCAGTTCTATAAACTGAAGCTATATTATATCCGCCTCTTAATGATGGATACACTACAAAGTAAATTTTTTTAGCATTTTCATTTTGACTTCTTGCAAGACATTTTTGCCATGCAACGTAATGATCCATAACTAAAACTCCATCATTTGTTTTACTTATTTTTTCTTCCATTATGCTTATAGCTTTTGCTTCAGAAATAGCCTTTGAAACACTGTTGTCGAAAATTGTACCAGCAAATTCAACTGCTTTTTCAAACTGTTCATCATACGTTTTATTTTCTTCATCCCAATTAGGTCTGAAAAGTGAAATTGTGCTGCATATTGTCATTACCTCTGTATTCTTCTTTTCAAAATATCCGTTGTCTACCGCATCAATTCCTGATACTAACTGTTTATCAATTTCGAACCAAACACTAGTTATATCGATTTTGGTTTCATCCAGCTTACTTCTAAGAAATGGAATTCCAAATTTTTTCCATAGAAGTCCGAAAGATGAATAAGGTATTCCATTTTTTCTTTCCCCATTTCCACCCTTTTGATGGTGATCAAACATTCCTCCTCCAATGTCGTACGCAATAGAATATTTTGGTATATTTATAGGAAGTTCGCTCACGCGGCGTATTTTTACACCTGGAAACATCCGCATCAAAAATGCAGATGCAAAAACATCATCAGAATGAAAGGGGCCAGAATGAGTATAAGCTACTCTTACTTTGTACATAAAAAAGCCCTTCTTTCTTTAATTATAAATACTTTTTATCTAATTAGTTAAAAACCATATTAACTGGCATACTAATTATACCACAATTTACATAAAATGTCAATTTTATTAATCACTGATTATAACAAAAAAGAAGAAACTAAAATTAGTTTCTTCTAAATAAATTATTTTGCTATTTCTGTAGTTCTTGTTTCTCTTATTACATTTACTTTAATTTGACCTGGGTAAACCATTTCATTTTCAATTTGTTTTGCAATATCTCTAGCCATTATTACTTGACCTGCTTCATCAACTTGATCAGGTTTTACAATAATTCTTACTTCACGTCCTGCTTGAATAGCATATGATTTATCTACACCTTTATAAGAATTACAAATTTCTTCTAGTTTTTGTAATCTCTTTATATAAGTGCTTACTGTTTCTCTTCTAGCACCTGGTCTAGAAGCAGAAACGATATCTCCTGCTTGTACTAATACAGCTTCAATAGTTTTTGGATCACAGTCACCATGGTGAGCTTCCATTCCCCATATAACTTCATCTCTCTCTTTATATTTTCTTAAAAGTTCGATACCTAAGCTTACGTGTGTACCTTCAACGTCATGGTCAAAAGATTTTCCTATATCATGGAAAAGTCCTGCACGTTTTGCTATTGTAGGATCAAGTCCAAGCTCTACTGCAAGCATTCCTGCAATATTTGAAACTTCTATAGAGTGGTTTAAAACGTTTTGGCCATAACTTGTTCTGTAACGAAGTTTTCCAAGCAATTTTACTAAATCTGGATGAACATTAATTACACCAGTTTCAAATAAAGCTCTTTCTCCTTCTTCTTTTATTGTATTTTCAACTTCTACTTTAGCTTTTTCTATCATCTCTTCGATTTTTCCTGGATGTATTCTTCCATCAGCAATAAGTCTTTCTATAGCAATTCTTGCAACCTCACGTCTTATAGGATCAAAACTTGATAAAATTATTACATCTGGAGTATCATCTATTATTAAGTCAATTCCAGTTAAAGTTTCGATAGTTTTTATATTTCTACCTTCTCTACCAATAATTCTACCTTTTAAATCATCGTTAGGAAGTTGTACAACTGTAACAGTTGCTTCTGATGTATGATCTGTAGCACATCTTTGAATTGATTGTACTAATAATTCCTTAGCCTTCTTATCAACTTCAGATTTTGCTCTTTCTTGCTCATTTTTAATGTATGTTGCCATTTCCATCTTCATGTCATCTTGAAGTCTTGTCATCATAACTTCTTTTGCTTCATCTACAGACATTTTTGCTATTTTACTAAGTTCTTCTAATTCTCTAGTTTTAGCATTTTCTAAGTCTTTTTCTTTTTCTTGTAATTCTTGATTTTTCTTTATAATGCTATTTTCTTTTTCTTCAATCAAAGCAGCTCTTTTATCAACCAAATCTTGTCTTTGATTTATTCTGTTTTCAATGTCTTGCAATTCTTTTTTTCTTTCTTTAGCTTCTTTTTCAAATTCATCTTTTTGTTTTATCATTTCGTCTTTTGCTTGAATTATAGCATCTTTTTTAAATCTTTCTGAATCTTTTTTTGCGTCTTCAATTATTTTTTCTGCTTGTGTTTCCGCATCGCCAATTTTTGCTTCTGCTATTTTTTTTCTGTATTCAACTCCAACAAAGAAGAAAATAACAGCTGCTAGCAAAAATGCAAGAGTAGCAGAAATTACCGTATAAATCATCTCTTTTCCTCCTCAATATTTATTTTTCAATGTCCAACATTTTTATATATAATATATCTACCAATTATTGTATTTTATCATGTTAGATTAATTTATGGCATATATAAAAATACACCCAAATAAATTATACCCTATAAATATAATTTACGCAAGTACTTTTTAAATATTTTTTTGTTAACATAAGAAAAAAGAAATCTAAGAAATTAATCTTAGATTTCTTTATTAAAGTTTTCCTTAAAGTATTCCCCCCATGCTTCTCTATTTTCAAGATCTTCATATACAAAGTTTGCAAAGAAGTCCTGAAACTCATACGTTTCTTTTACTGATTTAGGTGCATATCCTAAAACCGGAAGGCCAACAATATTGTTAAATGTCGGAAGTATGTGAACATTCTTGTCCAAGTCATACATTATATAATCCGGTTTTCCAGTATAGAATAAACAGAAGTTAACCGCAATTAATACTGGATTTGGAATCTTATTTCTAAGGCCCCTTAAGCTATGACCTACCTGACCACGTCTAATATGCGGATACTTTCTTTCAAACCATGAAACAACACGTGGATTAAATGACTGAACCACATATTCACCTGAGTAACTTTTCAGCTCTTCCATTAAGAGTTTCTCAAGTCTACGATTAGCAAAGTGAGCATCTTTTATATCAAATATTACCGGTACTTTTCCCTCTACTGCTTTAAGAAATTCTTTCAATGTGATTGATTTTTCGATCGGTATTTTTTCAGCACAAGATACTGGCTGACCAAATCTAGTAGATGCTTTATCGGAATGATAACATCTTACCTCACCTTTGTAATAAACAAAGTCAGCTTCAATTCCTACACCCTTCTTTACACACTCTAAAAAAGAATCAATGGAGTTCTCCGGAATATCAGATGTGCAAATACCTCTATGAGCTATTGGTGTATTAAATAGCCAATGGTTCTTTCTTGTTCGTGTTTCATACCTGTTGGAAACCTTCCAAAGTTTGCTTATAACACTCTTAGCAGTATCTGTTGTTTCTACGGTAAGAATCAGATCATCAAGCTTTGGAATAACCAAACGCTTATAATGTTTTCCTTTTATAAATTCAAACCGACGCCTGAATGGATTGAGAATATAAAATACTCTTTTTCCATAAAGCTTCTTAAGTCTATGATATGCTACAACATTTTTTACATGGAAATACAAAACTCCCCTGTAATTTTCAGTTGCCTTAATAAAAGCTTCTCTAAATTCCTTGTCAAAGGATCCCTTAACTTCGACTAATATTGGAATTTGTCCATCAACTAATTTCAATACTTCATCTAAAAGTGGAACCCTTTCTTCTGAACTTAGAACTCTATACTTTTTAATTTCTTCATAACTCATAGACTGTACCTTACCAGGAAATCCCAGTAATCTTTTAGTGTAACGATCATGAAAGCAAATAATTTTATCATCAGGCAGGTTTCTAATGTCTATTTCTATAGAAAGACCTCTCTTTATAGCTTCATCATACGCTTTCAATGTGTTCTCGGGGGCATTAATATGCAGACCCCGATGTGCAATTACCAAGTCATAGATTTCTCTAGACTTTTTAGTCTTAAACTTCAAGACACCTACATTTACCAGCAGGCATATTGCAAGTATAGACATAACAATATACGGAATCATACAGCAAAAACCTCCATGTCAAATATTAATTTTAAATTTTTGATAAATACTCTTATCATTATAACAAATTTAAGTGATTTTGTCAAATCGCATAGAATGAAAGCAGCTAGTTTTGAAATATTAAAAGCAATAAGTTTTACATAATTTCTGACTATTTACTCTTTATAAAGTTAAATCTTTTTCTTAAAGGATCTAGTATATAGAAAGTCCTATCATTGAATAATCTTCTAAGTCTAATATATGTAATCATGTTTTTAGCATGAAAATATATAACGCCCTTATATTCCTTTAAAATTTCTAATAATTTTTCTTGAAAACGTTTGGTAAGAATACCTTTAACCTCAATTAGTAAAGCAACCTTACCATCTACAAGCTTTAATACATCAGAAAGAAGTGGTATTTTTTCATTTGTTTTCTTTACAAAATAGCCACTAAGCTCCTTATAAGTTTTATGAGATGCAGTACCACTAATTCCCAAAAGACGCTTTGTATATCTATCATGGAAGCATACTATTTTTTCATCCCTTGTAAATCTAATATCTAGTTCTATGGCATAACCCTTTTCTAAAGCACTTTCATATGCCTTTATTGTATTTTCGGGAAATTTTGTATGTAGTCCTCTATGAGCTATAATTAAATCATAAATTTCTCTTGATTTTTTTGTTTTAAAAAACATAATTTCACCTTTAAATTCTTTACCAATATTACTATTATATGTAAAAAAAGAGTTTAGAAACCCTAAACTCTTTTTTTCTTAAATTTCATTTATCAATTTATTTACTAAAGATTCAAATTCGTTTTTAATTTGTTCTAATCTTTCTTGTGTTGTAGCTTCAAATCTTAAAGTTAAACATGGTGTGGTATTAGACATTCTTACTATTGCAAAACCATCGTCAAATTCAGGTCTAGCACCATCTATTGTAGCAGTATTATAACCTTTATTTATACAATATTCTTTAACTTTTTCTACTATTAAAGCTTTTTTTAAGTCATCAACTTTTATTTTTATAACTGGTGTAGAATAATATTTCGCAAGTTCTGATTCTAACTCAGATAATGTCTTACCTTCTTCATCTAGTAACTCTACCATTCTAAGACCAGCATAGATTCCATCATCAAAGCCATAAAATTTATCATTGAAAAATGTATGACCAGATATTTCTCCTCCAAAAAGCATTCCTTGTTTTAGCATTTCTCTTTTAATATAAGAATTTCCTGTTTTATATACTACAGGTGTGCCTCCTGCTTTTCTTACTTCATCAGATAAAGTTTTTGAACAACTAACATCAAATATTATTCCTTTTTTATCTAACTTTGGTAAGATATGCTTTGACATTATAGCCATATAATAGTCACTTGAAATTATCTTTCCTTCATTATCTACAAGTCCTACTCTATCACTATCTCCGTCTAAAGCAATACCAATATCTGCACCAATTTCTTTTACCTTATCTTGTAACATTACTAAATTTTTTGCTTCTGCTGGATCTGGATGATGATTTGGGAAATTTGGATCTGATGTATCACAAATATAAGTTACATCTAAATTTAAATTTGAAAATATATCATGAACAATTATTGAAGATGTTCCGTTTCCAGGATCAACTACAACTTTCATTTTATTTTTAAAATCAAATTTTGAAATCATCATATCTGCATATTGTTTGTTAATATTTTTAACTTCTACATTTCCAGAACCATTTATAAATTCTCCGTTTAATGTAAAGTCTCTAAAGTTAGCAATTTCATCACCACAGATTTCACCTTTTTTATCAAAGCTCAATTTAAATCCATTATATTCTTTTGGATTATGACTTGCTGTGATCATAACACCTGCATATATTGAAAAAATCTCACAAGCATAGTATAACATTGAACTTGTTACAAGACCTATATCAATAACGTCTACACCTGTATCATTAACACCTTTTATAAATGCTCCTGATAACATTTCTGATGATACTCTATTATCATGACCAACAATAACTTTTTTAGAACTATAGTCATTAATAAGAATTGTACCATAAGATTTACCAATTGTATAAGCAACGTCTTCAGTAAGATCAATATCATTTATTCCTCTGATATCATATCCTCTAAAAATACTTTTATTTATATTTTTTGTTACATTCATCAATTCAACACCTCTAATGATTTTTTAACCACTTAAAATATTGTATTAATATTTTTTCCTTTACTTCTTCTGGGCTTAGAGAAGTTGTATCAAGTACTAAATCATAATGAGACATATCGTCTTTTCTTACATTATATACATTATAATATCTTTCATTTTCTAATTCATATCTTTTTTTCATATCTGCAGCATGTTCTTCTACAGATTCAAAAGATTCTGTATCTTTCCTTGACTGGTCATTAAAAGCCCTTCTAGCAGCTTCCATAAGTTCTATTGTAAGATATACTTTGAAAGAATCTGGAACAACAAAAAAACCAAGTCTTGCGTCTATTATCAAGTTATCATGTTCTTTAGCATATTTTTCAGCGCTTTTTTCAATTTCAATGTCAATTTCAGGATGATCCTTTACATATATATTAAATTCAGTGACACTCATGTTATGTTCTTTTGCAAGCTTTCTAAAATATTCACCATTTCTATATATTGTATAGTTTAATTCTTTTTCTAAAAGTTTACTTACTGTTCCCTTACCACTAGCTGGATCTCCAGCTAATGTAATTATATGTTTCTTTGACACTTTAATATTACTCCTTAACTACTTCGTCAGTAGAACTTTCTTTTTCATTTTCATTAAAATTAGGTTCTACAACATATTTACCATGCATTTTAACAAAAGCTTTTCCATCTGCAATTTCTTCTGACGCTATATCAACTGGATCTTTTATCTCCGGATCATTTTCCTCATATCTCTTTTGAGCTATATCTCTTGCTCTTTTGGATATAGCAAGAGCTGCCTCATATCTATTACCTACTTTTGGACATATTTTTTTTACATTTGGATCTGATAACATATAAAAATCCCCTTTCATAAACAATATTATTTTACCATATTTATGTATTTTTGTAAAGTTAAAACTCACATATTGTAGTAATACCACATGGTAAAAATCTATTAGTATTTTTCTGTTTTAAGCCTATTTCATCAAAACTTATATTTTTTACTCTATTTTCTCTAAAAGCAATTTCTGATGCATTTTTTATAATGGTTCCTGACAGACCACCTGTATATGTGTTTACCACAACAAACAAAGGATCATCACTTAGTATCTTACTACATAATTTAAGTAGATTAAACAAATCTTTTTCTATTGACCACACTTCTCCATTTTTTCCTCTTCCGTAAGATGGAGGATCCATAACTATTGCATCATATTTATTTCCTCTTCTTATTTCTCTATTTACAAATTTTACAACATCATCTACTAAAAATCTTATTGGATTATTATCTAGTTTGCTTGATTTAACATTTTCTTTAGCCCAATTTGTCATGCCCTGAGATGAATCAACATGACACACTGATGCCCCTGCACTACTACACGCTACACTTGCACCACCAGTATATGCAAACAAATTTAGTACATTTACTTTTTTGCCTTTTGAAACTCTGCCTTTTATTTTATCATACATATAATCCCAATTTACTGATTGTTCTGGAAAAAGTCCTGTATGTTTAAATCCCATAGGTTTTAAATTAAATGTGTAATCCTTATATTTTATTTTCCATGAATCATCCATCTTTTTTAATTTCTCCCAATGGCCACCACCAGAGTTACTTCTAATATATCTAGCATGTGCATCCTTCCACAAATTAGGATATGATTTTTCATTCCATATAATTTGTGGATCTGGTCTTATCAGAATATATTTTCCCCATTTTTCTAATTTTTCTCCATTTGCCATATCTAATAATTCGTACTCTTTTAAATCTTTGCTATATCGCATATTTTTCTTCCTTTCGTCATAAAATTTACCAGGTGTAAATTAAAATGAATCTATATATCGTATTGAAATTAAAAAAAATACTAAAAACATCCATGTTTTTTATTGTTCTAATTTTATTATTAACACTTTCAGAAGCAAATTTTAATTCGGTTTCTGTTAGTATTAACATGTTTTTAAATAAAGTATTTCCATCACTTTTTCCATTTATGCTATTTACTGAAATACTCCTTAGTACTAATGTAATAGACTCCATTTCAAGAAAATTTGAAAAAATACTATATAAATTTTTTAGAATATCTCCTCACGGTGTAAGCGCAATTATAAGTGGATTTTTATGTGGTTTCCCAATGGGTGCCAAAGCAGTAAATGTTCTTTATGAAAATTCAAAAATATCAAAAAAAGAAGCTTACTATCTTCTAAAGTTCACTAATAATTGTAATCCCGCATTTATACTCTCTACAATAGGAATCGGTCTTTTTAAAAACATAAAGCTAGGTATTCTTATTTTAATTTCACATTATCTAAGTGCAATAATAATAGGCTGTATTTCCAACCACTTAGATGACTCTTTAATTATACACGAAAGAAACGATAATTTAAAGCTTTTACATAAAAAAACGACAAAATTAAGGAAAAAAGCTTATATTTTAAATGAATATAATAAAACATATCTGGAAAAATCTAACAAAAGAACAAACAAGAAAAAGAATACTAATTTTATGGAAATAATAAAAACATCTATGTTTAACAGTTTTAAATCACTTGCTATGATATGCGGATTTATAATTATATTTAATTTAATATCAAATTCAATAAGCATGTTATTTAATCATTTTAATATTTCATCAAAATTAGCTGTAATAGTATCTTCAATACTAGAAATGACTACCGGTAGCTACAACATATATAGCAGTGATTTTTCATATATAATGAAAATATGTTTAATTTCTTTTTCTTTAGGCTTTAGTGGTCTGTCCATTATTTTTCAAATATATGCAACAATTTCAAAGCATAATTTTTCTTTAAAATATCTTATAAAATATAAAACACTTCAAGGAATATTATCTTTCATTATTACATATGCTTTAATAAATATAAAAAATATTTCTAAT
>CAJLBR010000041.1 GCA_905204915.1 uncultured Clostridium sp. | reverse complement strand
AGGAAGTTTTTCATCGTCTAATTCTATAACTTCAACTTTAGCATATTTTTGTAATCTTTTTAAGTATTCCTCTGAAAGAGCTTTTAAGTTTTTATCACTTAATTTTCCTACACATATAACTTTTATATTAATCATACTAAATATTCCTCATTTGATAATTTTTTTGAAGCAATGTTAATTTCTATATTTGTAACATCCACATCTAATTGTTTTAATGTAGAATTGATAAAATCCATAGCAAGATTTGGTTCATTATTATTTTCACTTAAATGCGCAAGTAAAAATCTATTTTGTGCTTGTCCAAGTTCATAAATCTTGGCAATCAATCGTGATGCATCTTCATTTGAAAGATGTCCTGTAGGACCTGCTATTCTTCTTTTTACTGGATAAGTATATTTACCAAACTCTAGCATTGTTTTATCATAATTTGATTCTATAACATAGTAATCAGATGCTTTAATATAGTTAAAAACCTCATCTGAAACATACCCTAAATCTGTAGCATAACTTAATTTTTTATCTCCAACTTGTAAATTATACCCACAAGGCATTAATGCATCATGTGAAGTTTCAAATGGAGTAACAACAATATCATTAATTTTAAATGTTGTATTATATTCAAAGCCTATTATGTTTCCTGAAATGTTTTGAGAATCTAAAAGATTTTTCAAATATTTTGCTGTTTTTACAGTTGCATAAATTGGCGTTTCAGGATTTTTTCTACAAAATAGGGGAATACCTTTTATATGGTCAGTATGTTCATGCGTTATTAATACTGCATCTATATCTTTTGCCTCTTTGCTTATACTTGAAAGGCCCTCTCTAATTGCCTTATAAGAAACTCCCGCATCAATTAAAATATTTGCTTTGGGAGTTTCGAAATGAAACATATTTCCAGAACTAGAACTGTAGAGGGGATGAACATTAATCATTGTTTTCACCTTCATCATTTATATATTCTATATTTGCACCAAGTCCTAAGAATTTATCAACAATATTTTCATAACCTCTTAAAATATGATGAATTTGAGTTATTTCAGTTTTTCCTTCAGCTACTAAGCCTGCAATTATCATAGCAGCTCCAGCCCTTAAATCATGAGCCACTACAGGAGCACCATATAATTTTTCAACGCCTTTAACGATAGCTGTGTTTCCATGAGCGGAAATATCAGCGCCCATTTTTATTAATTCATCAGTATATTGAAATCTTGATTCCCATATATTTTCTATGATAGTTCCTGTACCATTAGCAAGGGCAAGAAGTATACACATTTGAGGTTGCATATCAGTAGGAAAACCAGGATGAGGCATTGTTTTTATAGAAAATGATTCTGGCTTTTTATCCATTATTACATGAATACTAGAAGTATCTTCTATAACAGTAACACCAGCTTCTTTTAGTTTAGCTGTTATTGGTTCAAGGTGTTTAGGAATACAATTATTAACTATTACGTCACCACGAGTAGCTGCTGCTGCTACCATAAAAGTACCCGCTTCAATTTGGTCGGGGATAACTGAATAGCTTGATTTTTGTTCAAGTTTTTCAACACCAATTACTTTTATTACATCAGTTCCAGCACCTTTTATATTTGCTCCCATAGAATTTAAAAAACTAGCAACATCAACTATATGTGGCTCTTTTGCAACATTTTCTATAATAGTTGTACCATTTGCAAGAGTTGCTGCAAGCATAGCATTAATTGTAGCTCCAACACTAACTACATCTAAAAATATTGATGTACCTTGTAATTTATCTTTTTTAGTAGCAAAAACTGTACCGCCTTTTACTTCGATGTTAGCTCCTAATTTTTCAAATGCTTTTATATGTTGGTCAATAGGTCTAGCCCCTAAATTGCAACCACCAGGAAGTCCTATTTGTACTTCGTTAAATCTTCCAAGACAGGCACCTAATAAATAATAAGAAGCTCTAAATTTACTAGTAAGATCATAAGAAGCTATAGCAGATTTTATATTAGAGTTATCGATTATTAATTCATTTTGTGATATGTATTCAATTTTTGATCCTAAAGATTCTAATATTTTACAATATGCTCTTATATCACTTATGTCAGGTACATTTTCAAGATGACATTTTCCTTTTACTAAAAGTGTTGCTGGTAAAATAGCAACCGCAGCATTTTTAGCACCACTTATATTAACTGTACCAACTAATCTAGTTGGACCATTTACGACAAATTTTTCCATATATAATTCCTCCCTAAAGGTGTAAATAAAGTATAACATATTAGGTTTTAAAAAACAATAATTTCGACAAAATATTTAAGGCTATTTAGCTAATTTTCTAATATTAGAACAGCCGTTTTTTATACCACAAGTTATGCTGGTAAGTCCTTGTTCAATGCAAGTTAAATTTTTAAATAGTAATAAATCTTTTCCGGTTATATAATGATTATTCGACAGCGGCATTTTTACATTACAATTACATAAAATTGAATTTAAAATACAATTCATATTAAAATTTCTCATTAATTCACCTCCCATTAATATATTATATGAAAATATAAAAGAAAGGAGATAAAATATAACTTATATAGAATTAATATGTAATAGACTATAAAATATGTTGTTTATTTTAAAATATTATCTTTTAACCCTTAACTTTGTTAAAATTTAGTGAATATAGAGAGGTTTTGAAATTATTTTTATTTTTTTCTTTAAAATCTATTGTATTTTTAAAATTCTTGTGTTAAAATATACAAGTAACGATTTAATTTGCAAATGGGGAAGGTGAGTTTAATGAAAAAAGATATACAACCAAACTACGTTCAAGCTCAAATTAAATGTGCTTGTGGTAACGTTATTGAAGTAGGTTCTGTAAAACCAGAAATGAGAGTAGATACATGTAGTAAATGTCATCCATTTTTCACAGGTCAAAAACAAGCAATATCTAGTCAAGGTAGAGCTGCAAAATTCTTTGAGAAATATGGAAAAAAATAATATAAAACTTGAAGAGTGCTTTATTTTTAAGGCACTCTTTTTTAGGAGGATTTTAAATTGGAATCTAATAATTTAAAGGATTTAATAGAAAAATACTTACAAAAAACTGCAAAGTATGACTTAAATGATTTTATTAATATCGCATCTAATTTAATGAATAAAGATAAAAATACTCTATACTTGAATATTAATAATGTAATTTTAAGTGATAGTGAATATAAAGCTATAAATAATGCATTTTTTGAACTTGTAGAGAAAGATAGGCCTTATCAATACGTTTTAGGATATAAAGATTTTTACAATGAAAGATATGTAGTTAATGAATCTGTTTTAGTACCAAGAGATGATACAGAAATTTTAGTTGAAAAAGCTTGTAATTTAATAAATAAATACGATTTAAAAAATTTGCTTGACATGTGCACAGGATCTGGTGCTATTGGAATTTCTATAGCAAATAATTCTAGTATTAATTCTGTTGATATGGTAGATATATCACAAGATGCACTAAAAATAGCAAAGCAAAATATAAGACTAAATAATGTAAGTGATAAATGTAAGGTAATTAATTCTAATCTTTTTGAAAATATAGATAAAGAAGAAAAGTATGATATTTTAGTATCAAATCCTCCATATATAAAGACTAGTGTTATAAGTACTCTTGAAAAAGATGTACAAAATGAACCGCTAATAGCACTTGATGGCGGAGAAGATGGCTTAGATATTTATAAAAGTATTTTAACAGACTGCAAAGATTTTTTAAAAGAAAATGCTTTTATTTTATTTGAAATTGGCTTTGATCAAAATGAAGATTTAAAGAAACTAATTTCGAATATAGACTATCTAGACTATTTAGAAACAATAAAGGATTTAAATAATAATGATAGGGTGATAGTATGTCGTTTTCATCAGATATAAAAGAAGAAATTTTAAGTAAAAGTAAAAAGGAAACTAAGCACTGCTGTGTATCAGCCGAAAAGTTTGGTGAACTTTTAACTGATGTTGCTTTAAAATCTGAATTAAAAGAAGAATATAGTGAATATATGGATATATCAAAATTATCTGAATGTTGTATAAAATCTATTTTAAAAGGCGCATTTTTAGCATCTGGCTATATAATAGATCCATTAAATGACTATCACTTTGAAATTGATTTTAAAAATAAGGCATGTGCTGAGTATATTTTTAATTTACTTTCTGTGTTAGAATTTACGCCCAAATTACTAAAAAGGAAAAATTCTAACAGCTATATTATATATTTTAAAGATTCTGAACAGATCTCATTATTTTTAGGTATAATTGGCGCAAATAAGGCTTTACTTTTATTTGAAAATGTAAGAGTAGAAAAAGAAGTAAAAAATAATATAAATAGAAACATAAATTGTGAAACTGCTAATTTATCTAAAACCATAGCAGCATCTGTTTTACAATTAGAAGCTATAAATAAATTAAAAAATAATGGTAAATTTAATTCATTAAGCGATAAATTAAAGTATACTGCCTCTTTAAGGGAAAAATATCCACACGAAAGTCTTGATTTTATTTCCTCTAAAACTACTGGAGATAACAAGATAACTAAATCAGGATTGAAACATAGACTTGATAAGATAGTAGCTTTAGCAAATTCATTAGATTAATAGGAGTTAAAATATGAAAAAGAATATTTCAATATATGTGCACATTCCTTTTTGTTTTAGTAAGTGTTATTATTGTGATTTTAACTCATACGCAGGAAAGGAAAATTTAGTAGAAAGTTATATTGATAGCTTGTGTAAAGAGATTATCTCAAACTCCGAAATTTTAACGGAATACAATATAGATACAATATATTTTGGAGGAGGTACCCCTTCATTTATTGATAGTAAATATATAAAACAAGTACTTGATATATTAAGTATGTTTAATATAAATGATGAGGCTGAAATAACAATAGAGGTAAATCCAAACTCACTAACACAAGATAAAGCAATTGAATATAAAAAAATGGGAATAAATAGAGTAAGTATTGGTCTTCAAACAACTTATGATGATGTATTAAAAAATATCGGAAGAAAACATAAAAAAGAAGATTTTATAAACTCTTTAAAATATTTAAAAGAAGCGGGTATTAAAAATATATCATGTGATTTGATTTATCCTTTACCGGGATTAAATCTAGATTCTTTTAAAGCTAGTGTAGATGAAGTAGTTAGCTTATCAGATGAATATAATATAAAACATATTTCTATTTATAATTTGGAAGTACATGAAAATACAAAGCTAGATTTTCTATTGAAAGAAGGATTCTTAAGTTTAGTTGACGAAGATGAAGAATATGAGATGAGAAAATATTTAAATTGTAAGTTAAATGATAGTGGCTTTATAAAATATGAAATTTCTAATTTTGGCAAAGAAGGATTTTATTCTAGACACAATATAAATTACTGGAAACAGGGATATTATTTAGGATTTGGTGCTGGTGCTTCAAGCTTTTTTGGCGGATCAAGATATACAAATGTAAAAAGTATAGAGGAATATATAAATGATATAAATAACAACATGTCTGCTATAACAGAAAGAGAAGATATGAATTTGTTAGAATTAATAAGTGAATATATTATACTTAGATTAAGGCTTAAAGAGGGAGTTGATCTAAGAGAATTTGAAAAAAGATTTGGAAAAAGTATTTTTGAATACTATGATAAACAAATAAACAGTTTAAAAAATAAAGGATTAATAAATGTAACAGATACAACCATTAATCTTACTAAACGTGGTGCCGAAGTGGCAAATTTAGTATGGGAAGAATTTGTATAAAATCTAAAGCAATGCAAAATTTAATATTAGCATTGCTTTTATTTCATTGATTTATATTTTTTTATATGTTAAAATGATAAAAGTCACAAATTTTATTTAATTTTAAGTTTGTAAATTGGAGAGAATTATATGGAAAAATTTTTAATTATAGATGGAAATAGTATAATGAATAGAGCTTTTTATGGTGTCAACTCTAGAATGACATCTAAAACTGCAGGAATTCATACAAATGCTATTTACGGTTTTTTAAATATATATTGGATGATAGTAGATAAGGTAAACCCAGACTATATTGCGGTATCTTTTGATCTTAAAGCACCAACTTTTAGACATAAAATGTATTCTGAGTATAAAGGCACTCGTAAGGGAATGCCTGATGAACTTAGAGAACAAATGCCTGTTATAAAAGAAGTTTTAGGCGCTCTTAATATTCCAATAATTGAAAAAGAAGGTTTTGAGGCAGATGACATTTTAGGAACTGTATCTAATATTAATACACAAAAAGGAATATTTACTTACATACTTACCGGTGATAAAGATTCCTTTCAGTTAATATCAGATACTACTTCAGTAATTATACCTTTAGCCAAAGCAGGAAAGACTGAATATACAATATATACTCCTGAACTTTTAAAAGAAAAACAAAATATTGAACCATATCAAGTAGTTCATATTAAATCATTAATGGGAGATGCTTCTGACAACATACCAGGGGTAAAAGGAATTGGTGAAAAAACAGCTTATGGTTTAATAGAAAAATATACAACGTTAGACAATATATACGAAAATATAGACAATAATACTATTGATACTACACCTAAAATAAAAGAGAAATTGATTCAAGATAGAGAGATGGCAAAATTAAGCTTTGTACTTGCAACAATAGATATAAATGTTCCTATAGAAATTGAGTATGAAAAATGTGCCGTTTCTGACGTTAACAAAGATAGTTTATATGAGCTATTTAAGAAATTAGAATTTTCAAAATTCATGACAAAATTTGATTTTTCTGATGTTGAAAAAAATTATAATAGTAATCATATAGAAAGTAAATCAAAGGAAGAATTTGATTTACCTAAAGTAGTTATTATTAATGATAGTAATTTAAGTAGTTATGAAAGTGAACTGAAAAAAATACTACTAGAGGATAGACTATCATATATTATTAATAATGATAAGGAAAAAATAAAACCAGAACATATACCAACTACTACAAATGTATTTGCTATATATTCATATAAAGAGGATACTACATATATTATGGATAATAGTATTCTTGCATCTTCATTTTTTGAAGATTATTTATTAGAATTTATAAAGAGTGATTCTATAAAATGCGGATTTGATTTTAAAGTGGACATGAGATATTTTTTCCTAAAATATGGAGAAAACGTTACACTTAATAATTTTAAATACGATTTAATGATTGCAAGCTATCTTTTAGATGCAACTATTTCTAAATATAATGTAGAATCTATTTTAAGTGATCTATATAGTATAGAATTTGCTTATTCAGATGACAAAAAACAAGAAAAGCAAATATCTTTATTTGATACCGAGACAGATCAAACAAAACCAAATGTGTTGACTGATTTAGATATAGAAAACATATGCAAATATCTAAAAGGCATATATTTATCATATGATTTAATAACAGAAAAATTAAAATCTGAAGAAATGCTGGATCTATTCTATAAAATAGAAATGCCTTTGGTAGAAACTTTGGCCGCTATGGAACATGCTGGTATGTATGTAGATAGAGAAAAGTTAAAAGAATTTGATAAAGAAATAACAGCTAGTCTTGCACTTGCAGAACAAGAAATTTATCAAATTGCAGGTGAAAGTTTCAATATAAATTCTACTCAACAACTTGGAAAAATATTATTCGAAAAACTTGGTCTAGAGCATAAAAGAAAGACTAAGAGCGGATATTCAACAGATAAGTCTGTTTTAGAAAGTTTAATAGGAAAACACGAAATAATAGAAAAAATACTAAATTATAGACAACTAGCTAAATTAAAATCAACTTATGTTGATGGACTTCAAACTAAAATTGATGATGATAGTAGAATACATACTACATTTATGCAAACAGTAACTACAACAGGTAGACTTAGTAGTATTGAACCTAATTTACAAAATATTCCTATTAAAATAGAACTAGGAAGAAAAATTAGAAGTTTTTTTGTTGGGCAAAATTCTAATATTATTGTTGATGCTGACTATAGTCAAATTGAACTTAGAGTAATGTCACACATATCTAATGATGAGGTAATGATTAATGCATTTAATAATAATGTTGATATACATACAGTAACAGCTTCACAGGTATTCAATGTACCAATTGAAGAGGTAACAAAAGAAATGCGTTCAAAAGCTAAAGCAGTTAATTTCGGTATTATATATGGAATTAGTGCCTTTGGGCTTTCAAAAAATATATCATGTTCAAGAAATGAAGCAGCTCAATATATATCTAATTATTTAAGTAAATATCATGGAATAAGAAATTTTATGGACTCAATTGTTGCTGAAACCATAGAAAAAGGATATGTTACTACAATGTTTGGTAGAAGAAGATACGTTCCAGAAATCACAGATAAAAATAAAAACATTGTTGAATTTGGAAAGAGAATTGCTATGAATACTCCAATTCAAGGGACGGCAGCAGATATTATAAAACTTGCAATGAATAAAGTATATACTACTCTTAAGGAACGTAAATTAAAATCAAAATTAATAATGCAAGTTCACGATGAATTAATTGTTGAAGCAACAGAGGATGAATTAGAAATAGTAAAGGAAATTTTAACAGATTCAATGAAAGATGTAGTTAAACTATCTGTACCATTAGATATAGATTTAAATGTTGGTAAAACTTGGTATGATGCTAAATAAAAGGGGTTGAGAATAATAAAAAACAATGATAAGAAAAGAAATAAACCAATAAAGATTGGGATATTTATAATTGTATTAGTTGCCGCATTTTTTCTAACTATATGGGTACTCAAAACATTTGTTTATCCGCTTACTCATTTCAGTATAGTAAAGGAATCTGCAAGTGAAAATTCTCTAGATCCTTATTTAATTCTTGCTATAATAAAAACTGAAAGTGGTTTTAATGAAAATGCGAAATCAAATAAAGATGCTAAAGGTCTTATGCAAATGTTGGATTCTACTGCAAATGAAGTAAACGATAATATAAATATTGTAGATAGCGTAGACGATAATATATATGATGCTGATGTAAATATTAAGCTTGGATGTAAATATTTTTCTAATCTAGTTAAAAGATATGACGGTAACTATTATTTAGCAATATGTGCTTATAATGCAGGAATGGGTAATGTAGATAAATGGTTAGAAAATGGTTATATAGAAAAAAATTTAGATGAATACAAAAATGTAAATCTTCCTTTTGAAGAAACATCTAAATATTTAGAGAAAGTAATATCCTCATATAAAATATATGTTAAGCTTTATAGTTGACAATAATAAAATAAAATGATATAATTTTGTTATTCGTTTTGTCACCAAATAATTAATATTGATTGGAGGATTTCTCAATGAAAAAGTTTATTTTAACTGCAATCGCTTTTCTGTGCTTTGCTTTCCTTCTGGGGTTTGTAAGGAGCATTTTCATTTACGGACTTGATGAAGATGACTACGACGATGACATGATGTTTGATTCTGGAATGTGAAAGTGAGGTAATTACTATGAAAAAGATTTTGGCAGCTTTGGGCATCTTGACAATTGTTCTTTCCATCTGTTATGTTGGAAGTGAATTTGAAATGGCAAAAGAGGACGCAAAAGCTTAAGAAAATATATATAAAGGAGTAACTATTAAATGTTGCTCCTTTATTATTTATGTAAGTAATTTACATTAAATTTGATAAAATACTACACAAATAAGCAAAAATGTGATAAAATATAAACTATCTATTTTTATATATAAAAGGAGGAATTTAAAATGTCAGGACATAGCAAATGGGCAAATATTAGAAGAAAAAAAGAAGCAACAGATGCTAAAAAAGCAAATGTATTTTCAAAAATAGGAAAAGAACTTACTGTTGCTGTAAAAATGGGTGGTAGTGGAGACCCTAATATTAACTCAAAATTAAAAGATGTTATTGCTAAGGCAAAAGCAAACAACATGCCAAACGATAACATTAACAGATGTATTCAAAAAGCTTTAGGTGATTCTAATGCTTCAAATTATGAAGAAATTGTGTATGAAGGATTTGGACCTTGTGGTATATCTGTAATTGTAGAAGTAATGACAGATAACAAGAATAGGGCAGCTGCAGATATAAGATGTATATTTAGCAAATCTGGTGGAAATTTAGGCCAATCTGGTTCAGTTAGCTACATGTTTAATAAAAAAGGATATATTTTAATAGAAAAAACTGACGATATAGATGCTGATGAATTAATGCTTGAAGCAATTGATGCTGGTGCAGAAGATTTTGTAGCAGAAGATGAGTATTTCGAAATATATACTACTCCAGAAAATTTCCACTCTGTAATGGAACTAGTTGAATCAAAAAATTTAAAAGCCATAGAAGCAGATATTAGACAAATTGCTACTATAAAGAAAGAACTAACTGAAGAAGAAGAACAAAAGGTTCAAAACTTCTTAGATAAATTAGATGATAATGACGATGTTCAAAATGTATGGCATAACGCAGATATGTA
>CAJLBR010000040.1 GCA_905204915.1 uncultured Clostridium sp. | reverse complement strand
TGTAATTAAGTACTTGCTATAGTAATATAATGTACTATAGGAGGTGATTAAATAAGTAGTATTATATCAACAGCGTTTACTAACTTTGATCTTAATGAAACTAATAGGGTACAAAATTTATTAATAGCATCTAATGCTATTAATAATGTTATATTAAAACCTGGTGAAGAATTTTCATTTAACGATATAGTTGGTGAAAGAACAGAAGAAAAAGGATATAAGTATGCTGAATCTATTGATGATAAAAAAATTGTAGAAACAGTAGGGGGAGGAATATGTCAAGTTTCTACAACTTTACATATGGCAATCAAAAAAATTCCATTAATGGTTACAGAAGTTCATGAACATTCTATACCGATAGATTATTCTATAAGAGAAGATGAAGCAGCTGTATCTTGGGGAGAATTGGATTTTAAATTTATAAATACTTACAATAGTAGTATAAAAATAGAAACAATAATAGATATGACTTCTGGAAAAGTCATTGTTAATATATATAAAATATAAAAAATTAAGCGGAGATTACAAGAGTAACTCCGCTTAATTATATTAATAAGAAGTTTAAACTATTTTGTTCAAGATCAGATATAGCTTTTTTTATTCTTTCTTTTGCCTCTTCACCAGTAGACGATGATTTAATATAATCCAAAACTTCTTCTTTACTATATTTATCTAAATTTGAATAGAATTTCATAGCGTTTTCATTCATTGCAAGTGAAAAGCTAAAACCAATTGGTAATTCTTTAGAGTTTTCCATTAAAACATCTCCTTTTATATATTATTATGTGCTGATAATATAAATCAATTCATTAATGCGCGAATATATATTTCTTTGTGCAAAAAATGTTGATTTAAAAAAAATTATAAGATATAATACTTAAAAGGTGGATATATGGGGAAAAATGAGAAAATATACAAATTATACAGAATGTTTGGATACGATTATTTGTTCTATAGTACAATAATCTTTTTATTTGTTACGATAACAAAAAATATTAGCGTTGGTCAATATATGTATTTGTGTTCAATATATGCTATATTTTTTGCAATATTTCAAATTCCTTTAAATTACGTAGTAGAATCTCTAGGATTGAAAAAGAGTAATATGCTCGGTAATTTTTGTTTAATAATACACATTTTATTTTATATATTTTTTAAACAGTTTATATTTTTAGCAATTGCGGAGGTTTTCTGTGCACTTGGATTTGCTTTAAAAGGATTGACCGAAACACAATTACTATATGCATCACTAAAGAAAACTGGAAGGACTTCAAAGTTTGCAAAATTAGAAGGAAAAGGTGTATCTAGATATTATTATTTAGAAGCTATAGGATCAATTTTTATAGGATATTTATTTACAATAAATTCTTATATACCAATTTGTCTTACATTAACAACTGTAATAATTTCATTTATAATTTCAACTAGATTTGAAGATATACATGTTGATTTAAGTTCGGATTATTCAGGAATAAAATCTTATTTAAAAGGATTTAAAAAGATATTAAAGAGTCAAAGATTAATATCAATTTTTATATTTGCATTTTTCATGACTGGATTTATAGAGGTTGTTAAAACACTTCAAAAAAGTGTAATTGTAGAGCTTCAATTTTCGCCTACAATATACACAATAATAATGGCATTACTTACACTATGCGTTGGTATTGGTTCTAGAATGCAAGAAAAGGCGGAAAAAATTACAAAAAGAAAAACACTTACAATAGTAAGTTTAATAATTTCTCTATCTGTTGTAACTGTAGGGTTAGTAAACTCATTTTCAACAAATATGGATGCTAATGTATTAGTATCAGTATTAATATTATCTTTATTTAATCTTTTCCAAGGAATATACAGAATTTCTGTAAAAAAATATCTTAATAATTTTACAACTTCAGATATTAGAGGAAAAATCTTGGCAATATTCTATATATTTGAAGGATTGGGAAGATCATTGTTACTATTTATAAGTGGAATTATTGTAGATAATATTGGTACAAATTCAACTTGTATTTATTCTGGTATTACAATATTTGTAATAGTTGGTCTAATACTAAAATTCATGAAGACTAGATTAGGACTAGATCCAAATGAATACAATAAATCAGATTTGTGTGGTAAGACACCATCAGAATTAACAAAATAAATTAATATTAATATAATATGAATAGGTGATGTATATGCAACAATTATTCATAGAGTCTTTAATACTAATATTAGCATTGTTTGGAATTTTGATTACTATATTTCAAATATTTTGCTATAGAACAGAAAGAAAACTTTATTATAAGGTAATAAGGGTGAAGGACAAAGTAGGAAAAAACATTGAAATAATAATAAGTGCGGATGACTATGATGCTAATGTAGAAAAAATAATAGAAGATGCTGTGTCTCAATATTACGTAAAAAATTAAAATAGTTGTTAATAATATACAGTAAATAAGGTCAAATTATACATTATATTTGACTTTATTTTTTTTATTGTGTAAAATTACTAATTAGAGGTGTTATAAATGTATTCACATTTTAAAGGAATAATTGAGAATATAGAAAATGATAAAATAGAAATCGATGTAAATTCAGTTGGATATGAAATATATATGCCAACTAGTGATATTAATGACATAAGTGTTGGACAAGAATGTAAAATATATACACATTTAAATGTAAGAGAAGATGATATGAGACTTTTTGGATTTTTATCTAGAGAGTCAAGAAATTTCTTTAGAAAGTTAATTAGTGTCAGTGGTGTGGGACCAAAAGTTGCTCTGGGCATAATATCTAATATATCTGTAAGCGATATGTGTATAGCAATTGCAACAGAAAATTTAGTATGTTTAAAGAGTATACCAGGAATTGGCCCTAAAATGGCTCAAAAGATTATATTTGAATTAAAAGATAAAGTATTGAATGATACATTAGAAGAAAAAACAACTAAGAGTAAGGAAGTATCTAATACTAATGTACTTGAAGCTATTACTGCACTACAAGTTTTAGGATATTCAGAAAAACATATAAAAGATGTTATAAATAGAATTGATATTACAGATGATAAAGTAGAAGATATTATAAAGAAAGTATTGAAAGAAATGTAAATAATGTAAAAATTGTGAAAAAAGTAGACAATTTTTGCACTTTGTGATATATTTTGTTAAAAGGCGTAGTTCGCCCGAAAGGAAAAAACATATGATAGAATTTTTAGGAGTAAGTAAAAAATATGATCATGGAGTAACAGCTTTAGATAATATAAATTTAAAAATAGAAAAAGGTGAATTTGTATTTTTAGTTGGACCTTCTGGGTCAGGAAAAACAACATTCTTAAAGTTAATGATAAAAGAAGAGGATGCTACATCTGGAAAAATATTAATAGATTCTACAGATGTAACTAAAATGAAACAAAAGGAAATACCTTATCTTAGAAGAAAAATAGGATTTGTTTTCCAAGATTTTAGACTTTTATATGATAGAACAGTAGCTGAAAATATTACTTTTGCGTTAAGAGTAATAGAGGCTTCTGAAAGAGAAATAAAAAATCAATTAAAATCAGTTCTTGAAATGGTAGGTCTTTCAGGTAAAGAAAATTTTTATCCAAATCAACTATCTGGTGGTGAACAACAAAGAATAGCGCTTGCTAGAGCACTTGCTACTAAACCACCAATAATAATAGCTGATGAACCTACAGGAAATCTAGATCCTGCTACAGCTGATGAAATATTTAAAACTCTTTTAGAAATTAATTCTAGAGGAACAACAGTTATAGTAGTTACTCATGCCAAAGATGTTGTTAATAAAATAAGTAAGAGAGTAATAGCTTTAGATCATGGTAAAATAGTTAAAGATGATCAAAGGGGAGGATACTAAAGATGACAACAAAGATGTATTTAATAAAAGAAGGTTACGATAATTTAAGAAAGCATTCTTCAAAAACATTTTCTACAATGCTTATCATATGCGCAACAATGACAGTACTTGGAATTTTTATAATTTTGTTTCAAAACGTAAATACAAATGTTGCAACTATGAGAGCAGAGCAAGGTTTGCAAGCTTTTATAGAAGACTCTGCTACTGATGATGACATTGATTATATAAGAGATGAAATAAATAATATTCCTGGAGTAAAAGAAATAACTTATTTAAATAAAGAAGATGCTTTTGAGGATGCAAAAGAACAATTTAAAGATCAAGAATATTTCTTGGAAGGATTAGACAAATTAAAGATATTCCCTGCTTCTTTTGTAGTTAAATTTACAGATATAAATCAAAGTCAACAAGTAAAAGATGCAGTAGAGAAAATTGATGGAATTTATAAAGTAAAATATAATAATGTAACAGTTGAAGCTGTAGCTTCAATTTCAAAAGTAGTTAATATTTTCTTATTATCTATTGGAGGAGTAATGCTTGTTATAAGTATTTTTATAATATCAAATACTATAAAACTTGCAGTTTACTCTAACAAAAGAGAAATTTTAATTATGAGATATATAGGTGCTACGAATAAATTCATAAAAACACCTTTCATAGTTGAAGGTGCAATTATGGGATTACTTTCAGCAGCTATATCATTTATGGTTATATCATTAGGATATGTACTAGCTTATGCTAAATTACCGCAAGTGGGATCTTCTCTAGGTGTGTTTGGATTTGTTCCATATAGTAGTTTGTGGTATATAATTTTGGTGGCATATATAGTACTTGGACTTTTCATAGGAATATTTGGAAGTAGTATTTCAATAAAAAAATATTTAAAAGTTTAGAGGTGGTAATATGAAATTAAAAAAAGTAATAGCATCATTTACGACTTTTACAATTATATTTTCTTTATACAATAATATATTTGCTTCTAAAATAGATGATTTGAACAACCAATTAAAAAATATACAGGCTCAAAAACAAAATGCAAAATCACAATTGTCAAATGTTGATGAGCAAATTCAACAGGATATGTATGATTTATCTGAATTAGAATCAAATGTTGAAGAATATACTGTAAAATTACAAATTTTACAAGCTAAAGTAGATGATGTAAATAAAAAATTAGAAGAATATGAAGATGCACTTCAAAATTCATCTCAAAAATATAATAGTGCAGAAGAACTTTATGCAACAAGATTAAGAGCAATATACGAAAATGGTGTTCCTTCTGTTATAGAAATATTACTATCTTCAAAAGGAATTTCTGACTTTTTCTCAAGAATGAATGTTTACACTAGTATATTAGAATATGATAAATCTTTAGTTGGAAATATAGAAGGACAAAAAGAGTATATTGATTATGTAAAAAAAGACGTGGAAGTGCAAAAATTGCAATTAGAACAATTAAAATATGACGTTGAAAAATCAACAAAAGCATTGGCAGATGCTAAAACTGCACAAGAAAATAAACTAGAAGAATTAAAATCTTCAAAAACAAAGCTAGAGGCTTTGACAAAAGAATTATCAAACCAAGAAAAAGAAGCGTCTGCAGCAATTGCTACAGAAATCAAGAACATGAAGAACGTTGATACAACTTTTGATGGTCAATTTACATGGCCAGTTCCAGGATTTAATATAATAACAGCAAGATATGGAGTTACTTATAGTCCATTTGGAAATGTTAGTACACATACAGGAACTGATATTGCTGGATCTGGTATAGCAGGTACACCAATACTTGCAATTGAATCTGGTACAGTAGTAAAAGCACAATATGGATCAACAGGTTATGGTAATCACGTTATAATAGATCATGGTACAAATTCTTCAGATGGAAATAACTACAAGAGCTTATATGGGCATGCAGTTACTCTAAATGTTACTAAAGGACAGAAGGTAAATAGAGGCGATGTAATCGCTTATGTTGGAAGTACAGGATATTCAACTGGCCCTCACTTACATTTAGAAATTTATAAAAATGGAGCAAGAGATGATGCAATAAAATATTATCCAAATATGAAATTTGTATTTAATTATTAATGAAATATCACAGAAAGATTACAAAACGGTTAAATTTTAATAATTTACTTGACATATTTTTTCTTTTATTGCATAATAAAATTAGATTGTTAGTCATAGGGGGTTAATTTTATATGGGCGCAGCAATAATAAACAAGTTCATGGATATGATAGGAATGGGAAACCAAGACGATGAATATGAGAATGATGACGTAGAAATGGAATACGATAATGATAATGAAGTAGAAGAGGAAGCTTACGAAAAACCAGTTTCTAAATCTAGAAGATCTTTCAGTGAGATTCAAGAAAGTCCTTATTCTGCTAAAAATTATCAGTCTAAGGTTATACCAATGAATACAGCTGTTTCATCTTCTAAGATGGTAATTAGTCAACCATCTTGTTATGAAGATGTTCAAGAAATAGGCGAATATTTAAAAAATAAAAAATCAGTTATAATTAATTTAGAAAGTGTAAGCAAAGAAGAGGCTAGAAGAATTTTAGACTTCTTAAGCGGAGCTGCTTTCATGGTTGAAGGTACTATACAATCAGTTTCTAACTTAATTTATTTGATTGCACCAAGAAATATAGAAATACAAAATGATGCTGAAAGAGGTCAATATAAGCAACAACAAAAAATGTCATTTTCTTGGCTTAAGTAGTTTTTAACACAGGCTTCTTAGCCTGTGTTTGTGTTTTATAAGGGGGAATTTTTGATGCTAACACCAGTAGATATAGAAAATAAAATGTTTAAAAAAGTAAAACTTGGCGGATATGATATTGATGAAGTTGAAGATTTTCTAGAAGTTGTAATTGAAGATTACGAAAAACTATATAAAGAAAATGCTGAATTAAAAAATAAATCAAATACAATGCAAGATTCAGTAACTTACTATAAATCAATTGAAGATGGTATTAATAAAACTATTGAGAGCGCTCAAAATCAAGCTGATAGTATAAAGAAAACAGCTATGAAAGAGGCTGAAACAATAAAGGAAAAAGCTGAGATTGATGCTAAGAAAAATCTTGAGCAAATTAAGTTAGATATCCTTCAAGCTGAAAAAGATTTAGAAGAGCAAAAAAAGTTAATGCAAATTTACAAAATAAAAGTTACTGCAATGCTTGAAGCTCAACTTAAAATTTTAAATGAAGAAGACTAAAATAATAGGTTAAATAAACCAGTATTCCTGTTGAATACTGGTTTTATTCTATAATGTTTCTTAAAATATTGAAAAAGTACCAAATATGTGATAAAATTATATATACTATATTAAATTTTAGAAATGGAGAAAAATATGTTTGATAAATTAGAAGGATTATTAAATAAATATAATGAACTAACAGAGAAAATATCTGATCCAGATGTTATATCAGATCAAAACACTTGGCGTAAACTTATGAAAGAACAAGCCATGATAAAAGATGTTGCGGATAAATATAAAGAATATAAAGAAGTAAAAAAACAAATGGATGAAGCCAAAGAATTAATGTCTGATCCGGATATGAAAGAAATGGCTGAAGAAGAATACTATTCTTGTAAAGAGTCTTTAGAGAAAATGGAAGATGAATTAAAGATTTTATTACTTCCTAAAGATGTAAATGATGATAACAACGTTATAATAGAAATTAGAGGCGGCGCAGGCGGTGAAGAAGCGGCTTTATTTGCTTATAATTTATACAGAATGTATACAATGTATGCTGATTTAAAGAGATGGCAAGTAGAAGTTATAGATATTAATGAAACTGGAATAGGTGGAATTAAAGAAGTATCTTTTATGATAAAAGGAAAAGGCGCATACAGTAGATTAAAATTTGAAAGTGGAGTTCATAGAGTTCAAAGAGTTCCGGAAACAGAAGCTAGTGGAAGAATTCACACATCAACAGTTACAGTTGCAGTTTTACCAGAAGTTGAAGATGTTGAAGTAGAAATTAACCAAAATGATCTAAGAATAGATACTTATAGATCAAGTGGTGCTGGTGGACAACACGTAAATAAAACTTCATCTGCTATTAGAATAACTCATATTCCTACAGGTATAGTTGTTGCTTGCCAAAATGAGAGATCTCAACTTCAAAATAAAGAAACTGCCATGAAAATGCTAAGATCTAAACTTTATGAAAAGAAACAAGAAGAACAAGAAAGAGAACTTACTACTACAAGAAGACTACAAGTTGGTAGTGGTGATAGAAGTGAAAAAATAAGAACTTATAACTATCCTCAAAGTAGGGTTACAGATCATAGAATAAATTATACTATGTATCAATTAGAAAGCTTTATGAATGGTAATATAGATGAAATGGTTGAAGCTTTAATAACTGCCGATAGAGCTGAAAAATTAAAACAAGGTGAAATAAAATAACAGTACAAAAGTACTGTTATTTTTAATTTTCCCATTCGTAAGAGTAGCATTTTCTTGAGTATACTTCAGGAACCTTTCTAAATGTGTTGGAAGGAAGTGAGGCCTTTGAATACTTAAAAAATAAAATTGCTTCTGCTACACTTAATCTTATGGTGTCATCTGGAGTTACTGGTTTTAGATAATGTAATTTTGCTTTTGCACTGTAAATTTCTTTAATCTTAGCTTTTTCTTCAACCGGAACTATAGGGCTCTTCTGGATTGATGGATATACTTCAAAAAATACATCTGCACTAACTAAAATAGAATCTTTACTGTGCATGGTGGTTAAATCTTCGAATGTTACGAATAATTTAGTTTGTTCTACAAAAACTTTTTTAGCCATTTAGATTCTCCTTTCAAATTATTTTAGGACTATATTTCTTTACATAATTATAACATGGATGTCAATAGAAAAAATGTCAAAAAAATATTTAAAAAATGTCATAATTTATTTGACATGACTATGTAATTGTGGTATAATATTCTAAATTATTTCTTAATGAAAATTACTATGTAAACTATAATACGAAGGATGGTTGAATAGTTGAGGAAAAATGTTTTGATAAAATGTTATTAAAGATGTATAAGAGTTTCAAATTAGTTGTTATGTAAACTAATTTGGATTTTTGTCGTCTTTTTTAATATTGTAATAATTGGGGGTATACAAATGGTTCATGAAGTAAAAAATGGAAAAGCAGTTAGAAAAAGTTTTTCAAAGATTAAAGAGGTAATCGATATACCTGATTTGATAGATATTCAAAAACAATCATATGAATGGTTTTTGAAATCTGGACTAAAAGATGTATTAGCTGATGCTTCTCCTATAACAGATTTCTCAGGAAATTTGATGTTAGAGTTTGTCGACTATAGATTAGAAGAAGAAACTAAATATAGTATCGAAGAAGCAAAGGAAAGAAATACAAGTTACTCTTCAAGATTACAAGTTCAAGTTCGTTTAATAAATCGTGAAACAGGCGAAATAAAAGAACAAGAAATTTTCTTGGGGGATTTACCTATTATGACTGATAGCGGTACATTTTTAATAAATGGCGCAGAGAGAGTTATAATTTCTCAATTAGTTCGTTCTCCAGGTGTTTACTACACTTCTGAGAGAGATAAAATGGGTAAATTTATTTACACAGCTACAGTAATGCCTAACCGTGGTACTTGGATAGAGTATGAAAATGATTCTTCAGATATGATATATGCTAGAGTTGATAGAACAAGAAAAGTTCCTGTTACTACTTTAGTAAGAGCTTTAGGTATCGAAAGTGATGCGCAAATTTCAGAACTTTTTGAAGATGATCAAATTAATGAAATGTTGTATAAAGATACTATAAAAACAACTGATGAATCACTTCTTGAAATATACAAAAAATTAAGACCTGGTGAGCCTTTACACGTTGAAGCTGCTAAGAGCCTTTTATACGGTTTATTGTTTGAAGAAAGAAGATATGATCTTTCAAGGGTTGGAAGATATAAATATAATAAAAAATTAAGTATTGCAACTAGAGTCGAAGGTATGACTGCTGCAGAAGATGTTGTTAATACTGAAACAGGAGAAATAATTGTAAGCGAAGGTGAAGTTATTTCTCATGAAAAAGCTTTAGAAATAAAGAATTCAGGAATAAATGTAGTATACGTTAAAAAAGATGATAAAAAAGTAAAAGTTATAGGAAATAATACAGTTGATATTTCTGCATATCTTGGAATGGATATTGATAAAGAAGTTATCAAAGAAGAAGTATATTTCCCAGCTTTAAAAGAATTGCTTGATTCTTTAGGTGACGTTAAAGAAGAAGAATTAAGAAAGAAAATAAGACTTAATAGAGAAAAATTAGTTGTTAAACATGCTACTGTAGATGATATAATAGCATCTATTAACTATTTCATAAACTTCAAATATGGAATGGGTGAAATAGATGATATAGATCACCTAGGTAATAGACGTGTTAGATGTGTTGGTGAATTGCTACAAAACCAATTTAGAGTTGGTCTTGCAAGACTTGAAAGAGTTGTTCGTGAGAGAATGGCAACTCAAGACTTAGATATTGCTACACCACAAACATTAATTAATATAAAACCAATTGTTGGTGTTTTAAGAGAATTCTTTGGAAGTTCTCAATTATCACAATTCATGGATCAAATTAACCCACTTGCTGAACTTACTCATAAAAGAAGAATATCAGCTTTAGGACCTGGTGGTCTTACACGTGATAGAGCTGGATTTGAGGTTCGTGACGTTCACCATACACATTATGGTAGATTATGTCCTATTGAATCTCCAGAAGGTCCAAACATTGGGCTTATATCTTCATTATCTACATTTGCAAAGATTAATAGATATGGATTTATTGAAACTCCATATAGAGTAAGATCGGA
>CAJLBR010000039.1 GCA_905204915.1 uncultured Clostridium sp. | reverse complement strand
CTTAAGACCATATTGTACTCCTGCTCAGATCTATCATATTCAGAAATCAAATTCTGAACCCATCTTATTCTATTATCCATCCTTTCTTTCGGAAGTTTTACCTGCTTTACCCGAATTTTTCTTTCATACTCCTCAATAATGAGCTTCGTTTCCTCAGAAAACTCATAGTCGTAATCTCTCAGTGTGTTTGTCGATGTTCGGTGAACGTCTTTCATGGTGATTCCTCCCAAAAGTAACCTGAATACCTTCAAATTACTTGAATTTGAAGAGTTACATAACTCTTATTTAGATTATAACATTATAAATAAATAATGTCAAATAATATTAAAAATTATTTGACATTAATATAAAAAATTATTTGATATTTATATTTTAAAATTTTATTTAATTATTTTTTCTTAACCGAAAATCCAAATTTTCCTAATTTTTTACCAAGTGAAAAATACTCTCCATGTGAGTAAGCCATTAACTTACATTTCTCCATATCGAATTTTCCATTTTCATCAATATATTTTGGATCAACGTTTATTGCAACAACTTCTGCTAAAAACATATCATGAGATCCTAACTCTTTTATTTCTTTTACTTTACATTCTATATTAACTGGACTTTCTTTTATCATCGGTGCAGAGATCTTTGAAGCTTTTATTTTTGTTAAATTAAGTTCTTTAAATTTATCAATGTTTTTACCAGATTTAACTCCTGCAAAGTCTGTTGCATACGCTAAATCTTCATTTGTAAGATTAATTACAAATTCTCCAGTTCTTTTTATAATATCATATGAATATCTTTCTTTTCTAACAGAAATATATGTCATAGCTGGATCTGTGCAAATCGTACCAGTCCAAGCTACTGTAAGAACATTAGAAACTGAATCATCTCCACAAGATACTAAAACCGCTGGAACAGGATAAACAAAAGTCCCTGGTTTCCATGTTTCTCTTTCCATATTATACCTCCATAATTAATAATATGTGCTTTACTTATTTTTTATTAAACTTTCTCTTTATTTCTCTAATTCCTCTTTTAAACTTTTTTAATACTGGTAAACATTTTGTATAAATAAAGTAAATTCTTTTATTATAAACATAATCGATTTCACCTAAATATTTAAAAATACCATCTTCTCTACAAAATCCTGTTTTGAATTTATAAAGTCCATTATTCTTATCTAAATGTATTATTCCACCAAAGTTGTATATTGAGCATTTTTTTTCTAATCCCCATTTTATCATTTCCCATTGCATTAAATAATTTGGCATTAAATTTCTTTTTACATTACTACTTGCACCATATAAATAAAACATTTCTGGACCATAATTTATTGCAATAGCAGCTGATAACTTATCATCTTCATGCTTTGCTATGTATATTCTTAAATGGTTTTCATCATATGCTTCTAACATTTTTTTAAAATATTCATAATCTCTACATCCAATTTTATCTCTCTCACAAGTTATTTTATATAACTCATAAAATACTTTTAAATCTTCCTCAGATCTAGAAAAATATACTTCTACGCCTTTTCTTTTAGAAAGTCTTATATTATATCTAGTCTTTTCTGCAAATGTTTTTATTAAATCTTCTTCATTAGTATCTTTGATATTTAATATTGCATCAAAAGATGGTTGGATTACTCTGTCATGATCTGGATTTTTTCCAGAAGTTTTAAAACCATTTTCCTTATATAAATTTTCAAGTTCTTCAGAATATTTTACTGGAGGATCAAATTTTAATAAACATGCATTATATTTTTTAACAATACTATCACATTCTTTAACCAATTTTTTTACTGTTTCTACATCAGTAGGATCACATACTGGTCCCCTTGGAGCATACATGAATGTTGATTTACCAACGGGAATATTAGCAATTAAAATCATCATTGATGCTACAATTTTTCCATCTTCTTCAATATAAACAATTTCTTGATTCCAATTTGACTTTACCTTACCCCACTCAAAAGCTTGGGTAAGTCTCCCATATTCTGAGTTATCAACAAACTCATTATATCTTTTTACTTGTTCAATATCATTTTTATCTAAAATAGGCACTACAAATCACGCTCTTTCTATCTTTTGACCTTCTTTTGAATCTTTAACTATATATCCCATAGATTTTAATTTATCTCTTAGTTCATCTGATTTTTTATAATCTTTGTTCTCTCTTGCTGCTTTTCTTTCTTCTAAGATTTCCTTTACTTCATTTGGAATATCTTCGCTTTTATTTTCTTCATTTACTTTATCTAAATTTAATGAAAGTATTTTATCAAATTCTAAAATTAAATCATAATAATCTTTAGAAAATTCTTTTTTCTTAGCCACTTCCCATACAATAGCAAGTGCAACTGACATATTTAAATCATCATTAATAGCGTCCTTAAATCTTTTTCTTAATTCTTCTATTTCTGACTCTTCTATTTTATTATTACCATTTTTATGCAAATTAGTAAGATCTCTTAACTTTCTTAGAGAAACTTGTGCAGAATTAATAGCATCCCAAGTAAAATTAAGTTTATTTCTATAATGTGAAGTATAGAAAAAATATCTATAAGCAAGAGGTTCAATTCCTCTTTTTTCTAAATCGGCAATTGTATACACATTACCTAAACTTTTTGACATTTTTCCATTATCAATAAGTAAAAATTCTACGTGCATCCAATAATTTGCTGGTCCTTTTCCTGTTGCACCTTTTGCTTGTGCAATTTCATTTTCATGATGTATTGGAATATGGTCTACTCCTCCTGTATGAATGTCAAATCTATCACCTAAATATTTATTTGACATAGCGCTACATTCAATATGCCATCCTGGATAGCATACACCATATCTACTGTTCCACTTCATTATGTGTTCTTTAGGAGCTTTTATCCACAAAGCAAAATCTAATGGATTTCTTTTTTCCTTATCAACTTCTACCCTTGCACCAGCTTTTTGATCATTTAAATTAACTTTAGAAAGTTCACCATATGATGGAAGCTTGCTAGTATCAAAATAAATTCCTTTTGATGTTTCATATGCATAGCCATTTTCCATAATCTTTGCAACATATTCTTCCATTTCTTTTATATGATCAGTAGCCTTTACAATGTGTTCAGGTCTTTCAATATTTAACTTTTTAATATCTTCTAAAAAGTAATTTGTGTAAGTATTTGCAATGTCATACACAGACATATTCTTTTCTCTTGCTGATTTTTCCATTTTATCTTCACCTTCATCAGCATCAGATACTAAATGCCCCACATCTGTTATGTTCATTACGTGGTTTAATGTATATCCATCATATTTTAAAATTTTTCTTAAAGTATCCATAAAAATATAGGCTCTCATATTTCCAATATGTGCATAATTATATACTGTAGGGCCGCATGTATATATTTTTACTTCCTTTTTATCTTTATCTATTGGTATAAAATCTTCTTTTTTTCTTGTAAGAGTATTATATATTTTTAACATTTTTTCACCTTCTAAACTACTTAATTATATTCCTATACATTATATACTATTCTCATCTAATTTTCAATTAAATTGGCAATAAAAAAGAACTGTTAAATAACAATTTGTTATATAACAATTCTTTTTTATTTGGGAATAGCATTTTACGTAAATTGCTTTTATAATTATTCTTACCAAAACCTTTTGGCTGGCATATGCATTTTACGCGAGTTTACCTCTTCTAACTTTTTACAAACATCCTCGTGCATTTTAACAAACATCGGTACCTTCTGAAATAAATCATAAGCTACCTCATAATTAAATTGTGTGATTTTGTTAACCTTTATGAATTCCTCCTTATTTAATTTTGTTATAGCTATATTTTTAGCTAATTTAAAAGTAGGAAATTCACAAGTCTTGGCTACAAAGTCATATAGTTCAGAATCATTTTCTTCATTCAAAAAAACCATAACTCTATCTTCAAGATATTTTGATACGTTTGTTACTTTTTGTCCCCTTTTTAAGAAATTTTCAAGTACATTATTATAATTTTCCCCTCTTTTCAACAATGTAATTAATAAATTTACTTCAAATTTCTCTGCATCTTTTAACTCCCTTTTAAGCATTATATAACGTCCTTTCGAAAAAATTTCCCCCAAATTTAACCCGCGATACAAATAATTATATAATAAGATTACATAAAAGTCAATTGATTATTTGGAAATTAATATTGTTTTTTGGGACTTTTTAGTATATAATGTAAAAAACGGAGGAATTATATGAAAAAATCAGCAAAAATTATATTTATAATATTAATAATAATAACAATTTTACTTCTCGGATTTTCTATTGCAATATTCTTTTTTGGAAATGAAATCTTTTATGCATTAAGTGATTCTGAATACATACCTTCTGGTGTAGGAGAAAGAAAAAACTCATATGTAATAACTATCCCAGATGTTGAACTTTTAAATAAATATCAATCAGAAGGCGAAGACATGTTAGTAATATTCATGGCATCTTGGTGTCACTTCTGTCAAGATGAAGCACCCGAATTAAATGAATTTATAACAAAAAATCCTAATAAGAAAGTTATTGTAGTATCACATGATGAAACAAAAGACGATATTGAAGGTTATCTGGCACAAAATGGGTATAATTGGTTTGTAATATTTGACCCTGATAAATTAATAAAGAACAGTATTGATCCTGAAACAAGTGGAATTCCAGCTGCATACCTTTTAGATTCAAATGGTAAAATATTAAATCACCATACTGGTAAATTAGATTATAAAGGAATTACAAATTTATATGACCTTTCTACAGCTGAAGATTAATTAAAATAACAAAAAAGTAAATGTTAAAAACATTTACTTTTTTTATTTCTATTCTTTATTCTATTATTTGTTTTATCTTTATTTTTTAGTACTAATTATACTTTTTTCTAATAAAACTATAATTCAAATTGAGAATTATATAATTCTGCATAAGCACCATTTTGTTTCATTAATTCTTCATGGTTTCCTTGCTCTATTATATTTCCTTCTTTCATAACTAATATTAAATCTGCATTCTTAATTGTAGAAAGTCTATGAGCTATAATGAATGAAGTTTTACCTTCTGTTAATTTATCCATTGCAATTTGAACTAATTCTTCTGTTCTTGTATCTACATTAGAAGTAGCCTCATCTAATATTAAGAACGGTGCATCTTCAATCATACCTCTAGCGATTGTTAAAAGTTGTCTTTGACCTGCTGATACACTATCATTTTCTGATAATTTTGAGTCATATCCATGTGGTAATGTTTTTATAAAGTGATTTAATCCTACCTCTTTACATACCTCTTCAACTCTTTCATCTGTTATATGATCTCTATTATATATAATGTTTTCTTTTATAGTACCATCAAATAACCATGTATCTTGTAATACCATAGTAAATAGATCATGAATATTTTCCCTAGATAATTCTTTAGTTGAAACTCCATCAATTTTTATATCTCCAGAGTTAATTTCATAAAACTTCATGAGAAGATTTACCATTGTAGTCTTACCAGCACCAGTTGGACCAACTATGGCTATTTTCTGTCCTGGATTTGCAACAGCAGTAAAGTTCTTTATAGTTGGTTTGTCACTATCTTCATATTGGAATACAACATTTTCAAATTCAATTTTACCTTTAACTTCTTCTTTCTTTAAAACTTTCTTTATGTTTTCTTGACTAAACATTTCTGGTTCATCAACAAATTCAAATACTCTTTCACTAGCTGCTGCAGTAGATTGTAATGAAGTCATAGCTTGAGCTATCTGTGCAAGTGGTGAAGTAAATAATCTAACATAAGTTATAAATGCTACTATAACACCAAATGTAATCATATCATTCATTGTAAGTATAGCACCAACTATACAAACTGCAACATATCCAAAGTTTCCTATAAATCCCATCATTGGTTGCATAATTCCTGATAAGAATTGACTCTTTTGGTTGCTATCGC
Source organism: uncultured Clostridium sp. (assembly GCA_905204915.1). Lineage (GTDB taxonomy): Bacteria > Bacillota > Clostridia > TANB77 > CAG-465 > CAG-465. The sequence goes on along the minus strand of CAJLBR010000039.1, from coordinate 4,894 downwards.
GCACTTTGCGGTTTAAATCATCAAATTTTTCATCAGATTTTTTCTTACCATTATATGCCTTTACAACATTTAGACCAGAATAAGTTTCCTCAATATGCCCATTTAAATTTCCTAATTCAACTTGTTTTGAGATAAAATATTTTTGGGATTTTTTCAATATTGCAAACATTCCTGAAAATCCTAACAAACTTGAAAGTATTGCTGTTAATGCAAGAATCCAATTAGTATAAAACATCATTATTAATGTTCCTACAAACAAAGTTATACTACTAACTAAAATTGCTAAAGATTGGTTCATGGATTGTGCTATTGTATCTACATCGTTAGTAACCCTTGATAGAATATCACCAGTTGGATGTTTATCAAAATATTTTAATGGTAATTTATTTATTTTTTCAGATATTCTAGTTCTAAGACTCTTTGCAAATTTATTTGCAACATCTGTCATACATATTGATTGTATGTAAGTAAATAATGCACTACATAAGTACATAGCAACTAATACGTAAGTTATGTGCTTTATAGTATCCATATCCATAAATGGTTTTATTGCTTGTTTAATACTCTCTGGCATTTCATCTATTTTAGCATACAACGTATTTGCGTTTGTATTCTCATCAACATCACTCATTGCCTTTATAAATTCATATTGATCTGCTGGTGAAATACTTATACCATCTACCGTTATTTCCTTAAAGAATACTGGAATTAAACCTTCTGGAATATCTAAATTCTTTATATCACCTGTTTGCATGTCATTTGACATATTTAAAAGTGCTATTTTATCTTCATAAGCAATTTTATTTCCATCGTATTCAGAATCATTCAAAATTTTTCTTAATACACTTTCTGGTAAATTAGTTATACTAGAGATATTTTGATTTGTTGAGATTTCAGAAATAACGTCTCTAAACTTAATTTTATCTTCATTAGAAATATTTTGGTCAATCATTATGTTTGTAATTGTAGCTTGATCAAATTTTAAATCTAGCGCTTCTGGAATCACAGTTTTTAATTTTTCCTCATTTAAATTTTCTTTAATGCTATTTGAAATTATTTCTATATTATCTTTTTTTACTACTAATCCCTTAGATATTTCATCTGTTAGTTTAGAAAGTTTATTTGGAGCTAATATTGAAAGTATAGCACCTAAAACAGCAAGTATTAAAGAGATAAATATAAGCACTTTAAAACTGTTTAATTCCTTTAATAATCTTTTTATAGCTGATTTAAAGTCCTTTGCTTTTTCACCTGGAGCCATTCCACCACCAGGCCCCATTGGCCCGCGACGATTTTTTTTAGGAGTTTTTATTTCATTTTCTTCATCATGCATTTTCCAATTCCTCCTTTGATAATTGTGATAAAGCAATTTGCTTATAAACCTCACATGTTTTTAGTAGCTCTTTATGAGTTCCCATTCCAACACTTTTACCATCTTCTAGTACAATAATTTTATCAGCATTCATTATAGTACCTATTCTCTGAGCTACAATTAAACTTGTAGCATCTTTAGTATACTTTTTCAATTCTTTTCTTAGTACTGAATCTGTTTTGTAATCAAGTGCTGAGAAGCTATCATCAAATATATAAATTTCTGGGTCTCTCGCTATTGCTCTTGCTATTGCTAGTCTTTGTTTTTGTCCTCCAGATACATTTGTACCACCTTGTGCAATGTGAGAATTATATGTTTTATCCATTTTTTCTATAAATTCTTTAGCTTGAGCTACTTCTGCTGCTTCATGAATTTTCTTGTCAGTTATTTTTCCTTTTCCATTATCACCATATGCTATATTGGAATTTACAGTACCATTGAACATAACTGCTTTTTGTGGAACATAACCAATTTTATTATTTAGTGAATTAGTATCATACTCTTTTACATTTACACCATCTATTAAAACTTCTCCATCTGTAGCATCATAAAATCTTGGAACAAGATTAATCAATGTTGATTTTCCACTTCCGGTAGATCCAATAAATGCCACTGTTTCTCCTTTATTAGCTTTAAAAGATATATTTTTTAGTAGATACTCATCAGCATCTGGATATTTGAAGGAAACATTTTTAAACTCAACTGTTCCAACTTCTCCTTTTTTACCGCTTTTTTTCTTTCCAGTTTTTATACTTATATCTGTATCTAGTACTTCATTTATACGATTTGCAGAAACTTGAGCACGTGGTAACATCATAAATATCATTGCTAACATTAGAAAAGACATTATTACTTGAAGTGCATATGAACTAAATACTATCATATCAGAAAACAAAGTTAATTTATTTGCCATTAATGAATCTTTTATAAGAATTGCTCCTATAAAATATATAGATAATGTTAAAGCATACATTGTTAAATACATTGTAGGCTGCATTATTGCAAATTTCTTTTGATTAAATAATTGAAGATTTGTTAATTTATTGTTAGTATCTTCAAATTTATCTTCTTGATATTTTTCTGCATTAAATGCTCTTACTACTCTAATACCAGTTAAGTTTTCACGAGTAACACCATTAATTTTATCTATTAATTTTTGTACTTTCTTAAATCTTGGTAATACTATAATAGTTAACATACCAATTACACTTAAAAGTACAACTACTGCAATAGCTGTTGCTACACTCCATTGCCAACTTTTGTTTAATATTTTAGTAATCGCCCACACTGCAGTGATAGGAGCTTTTATTAATAATTGTAACCCCATTGCAATTAACATTTCTATTTGTGTAACATCATTTGTAGTTCTTGTAATAAGACTACTAGTAGAAAAGCTCTTTACTTCTTGCATACCCATATTTTCTACTTTATCAAATATATTTTTTCTAAGCTTCATAGAGAAGGTTGAAGAAATACTAGAAGCAATATAACCAGTTATTACAGCTGCTACTAAACTACCAAGAGCACACCCTAACATATAAGCGCCATTTTTTACTATTTCACTCATTTGGCTTCCTTCTGTTTGTACCAGCCTTGTTATTTGAGACATATAATCTGGCATTTTTAACTCAAGCCATACTTGAGTAAATATTAACGCCAAACATACTAGTGCAAGTAGCCATTCTTTTTTGCCTAATTTTTTTAATAATTTTAACATTTTTTCCCCCCTTCTTTTAGTACATTGGATTTTTCTATATTTTCTTTCATAAGCTCTATAACCTTTAAGAAAGTGTCAATGTCACTTTCTGGAATATCTTTAATAATTACATCTTCAATGTCTTCAAATTTCTTTTTGTTACTGTTAAAGATTTCTTTAGTTTTTTCATTTAATATTATTTTTTTAGTTCTTGTATCCTTATCGGCAGTAACCCTAACTATTAGATTGTTTTTTTCCATTGTTTGTAGAACTCCAGAAACAGTTGCGCGTCTTAATTTTAAAACTTGTTCTAAATCTTTTTGATAAATATCTTTATCTTGATTTTTCATAATATATGCCATTATTTGCATTTGTGTCGGAGTAGGTTTACTAAAGTAATTTCCATTACATTCCAAGTCATTAACGTTTGCTATGAAATTCCTAAAAATCATTTTTTCAAGTGATCTAATTTGATACAATATCTTTTTTTCTTTCATAATTCCTCCAATGTTTTTTAGCTGCATACAATATTTTAGTACCAAAAGCACATTTTGTCAATAGCCTTACAATATTTTCACAGACTTTTCACCAAATAAGCAAGTAATTTATAATTACTTGCTTAGATCTGAAATTTTATATCATAAAACATTCTATATAATTATATGTAAATTGTTTTAAATTAATTCTTAAACTACTTTAATAATTGCTTAATCCACATTTTTTCTGAAACTGATATTTTACCATCAATAGAACATATTAATATACATACTATTATAATGTCCTCTTTTAAATCATCAGATAAGTTGCCTATTATATCTACCATATAATTTACATATTTTTTTAATTCTTTTCCTTCTTTTTGGAAAGCGCTAGCAGCATTCTTACAGCTTTCATAATCTATAGAATCTCCAAAAAATTCTCTTAAAAATGGATATAATAATTTATATTCATTTTCATCTAATTTTCCATCTGCTGCGATTGCACCCAGTATAAAAGTTGCAAATACAGACACAGCTTTTAAATCATCTTCTAATATGTCTGCTAGAGCTGGCAAAATAGTAAGAGACTTTTCAACTAACACTTCAGAATAACTATCAGCATCCATATTTTCTACTAGTTCACATATTTCATTAAATAACTTCATAACTATCACCTCAAATAAAAAAAATCAAGCAAATTTAACATCTGCTTGATTATATTGGCTCCTCTTGTTGGACTCGAACCAACGACCTATCGGTTAACAGCCGAGCGCTCTACCGACTGAGCTAAAGAGGAATATATAAAAATTGGCGACTCCATATTTTCCCAAAGACGTTAGTCTTAAGTATCTTCTGCATCATAGGGCTTAACTGCTGTGTTCGGTATGGGAACAGGTGTACCCCCTATATCATCGTCACCAATATGTTTAAGTATATTATTTTTCATAACACACTCAAAAATACATAATGTAAAAGTTAAACTAAAATCAGTCGCACTTAAATCCATTTTTATCTTGGTCAAGCCCTCGACCTATTAGTAATGGTCCGCTACATGTATTACTACACTTCTACTCCCATCCTATCTACCTTGTAGTCTTCAAGGGGTCTTACTAACTTATCGTTATGAGATATCTTATCTTGAGGTGGGCTTCACGCTTATATGCTTTCAGCGTTTATCCCGTCGGAACTTGGCTACCCAGCTATGCTTCTGGTGAAACAACTGGTGCACCATCGGTTCCTTCACCCCGGTCCTCTCGTACTAGGGGCAACTCCTCTCAAATATCTTACGCCTGTGATAGATAAGGACCGAACTGTCTCACGACGTTCTGAACCCAGCTCGCGTACCGC
>CAJLBR010000038.1 GCA_905204915.1 uncultured Clostridium sp. | reverse complement strand
GGTGCCCGAGTGGCTAAAGGGGGCAGACTGTAAATCTGTTGGCTTACGCCTACGATGGTTCGAATCCATCCCTGCCCACCAATGATGTTTCTATTTGAACTAATAGAACAAATTAATAAAAGATCAATCAGAAAATAGAGTCTGGTTGATTTTTTTATTGCTTAAAAATAATAGAAAAATTGATAAAACCAATATCTCTTATATTGAGCCACATAGAGTGATTATCAAGAATATTAATTTTTTAGTTTTTAATTACTCTAATGATGTGTATATTTCTAACTTGACTAAAAAGATTAAATTATCAGAGTTAGAAGAATATTTGAAAAACATATAATTGTAAATATTTGACATTTCTTAAAATCATGATATAATTTATAAAAGACTATTAGGAGTAATAAATGAAGGAATATTTTTACAAAAAAGAGTATAAATATATGTATTCAAGTATATTTTTTTATAATTTTGCAAACGCTTTAAGTGAAACATTCGGAACAGTTATGCTTTATAAAGCAGGCTTGCCTATATATTTAATATTATTAATATATGGTATAAGATTTCTTATTATGGGACTGATAACACCAGCATTTGTAACGATATCAAGCAAGATAGGAATTGCAAAATGTATACTAATTTCAAATTTATTTAATATTATATATGCTTATTTTATATTAGTAAATCAAAATTTATCAGCAAACATTATTATATTTATAATAGTACTTGGATTAAATGGTTTATCTAATCCATCATCTGATGCATTATCTAGTAAATATGTAGAAAGTGAACATAGAGGGAGATTTAATAGTTTATATAGTATAAGTAAAATATTAGGAACAGTTTTAGCAAGTTGTTTAGTGGCTTGGGGAGTAATAAGTAATAAAACATTAATTTTATTTGTTGTACTTACAGTTTTCTTTTTATTACAATATCTTGCAATACTAAAAATAGATTACAAACCACAAAAAAAGTCAAGTGCTTTCAAATCTAGTATGAAATACTTAATACATAGTAAGAGTAAATATAAGATTATATATGCACTAAGAACTAATCATATAATAGAAAGACAATTTGTTCCTTTATATTTATACTTAGTATTACAAAACTTTAAAACATTTTCAGTAGTTACTATCGTATCATTATTATTTCAAGTTATAACAATTATTTTAATAGGAAAATATACTGATAAAGACATAAAAAAATCAAATAATTTAGTTACAATAATAAAATCTTGTATTACACTGATATACCTATTTGTAAAAGATAAATTTGTAATATCTGTAAATAAAGCAGTTAGTGATAATGTTTCGAAAGTTTATGAAACTTCAATACAGACATCAATTCAGAATATTATTAAAGAATCAAAAGAAGATAATGAATTGTTATCAGCAGTTGGACAAATGAGTTTATGCTTTACAGAGGTTTTAGTATTTGCATTATTGGCTTTTATAGCGAGATTTATTGGAGAAAATGTATTTTATGTAATATTTATATTATCAATAGTTTCTACGATTATTATAAACATTGATATAAAATCAGAAAATAAGAAACTTCTATAAAGCTTTTTGAAAACTTTGATAATTTTGTTGCAATTTATAAAAAATATGATATACTTTAATAAATTGATTGATATTTGTATCAATCCTTATGAGAGTTGAAAAAAGTTGTAGATATCTACGTAAACGGTACCAAATTGGTAGAAAACTCGAAACTTTTCGAGTAGTAATAATATTAATTAGAAGCATCAAAGAAATTTTTTTGTTGGTGCTATTAAAGTAAGACACATTAAAAAATACAACTATATTGATTAGTTGTATTTTTTTTATACTAAATTTTTGATAATTTAAAAGTACAGTTGTAAATTGACATATTAATTAGCTGTAAATAAATATGTTATTTGAATCTATAAAAATGTGATATAATAATTTCATATCAAAAGGATGGTGAAAATTAAGTGCTTCTTAGAAAAAATAAAAATGATTTTTTATCGAGAACTGATGAAGAAACTATAAAAGGGTGTTTGTTTGGATTTTTCATAGGAGATGCACTTGGAGTTCCTGTAGAATTTATGGGAAGAAATTCGTTAAAACAAAATAAAATTACTGATATGGAAGAGTTTGGAACACATAATCAACCAAAAGGAACATGGTCTGATGATAGTTCAATGGTATTAGCCACAATGGATGGATTATTAAAAAGTCAGAAATCAAATATAAACTATCAAATAATTATGTATAACTTCTTACAATGGAAACTAAAGGCAGAATTTACCCCTTTTAATCATGTATTTGATATAGGAATATCAACAAGTTCAGCATTGTCAATTTATCAACAACATGTAATAAACAACCACCCAGAAGATATAATGTGTGGTTCTGGAGAAATCAGTTCTAATGGTAATGGTTCGTTAATGAGAATAATACCAATATCCTTATATCTATATTATTTAGGAATTGATTATACAAATAAAATATTTATGGATACCATTAAAGTAATTTCATCTATGACTCATTCTCATATTTATAGTATTTTTGGATGTTATATTTATTCAATATATATATCAGAACTTTTAAAAGGGAATAATAAAAACAAAGCATATAAAAATTTACAAAATAATTTACAAAATATCTTAAAAAAACATCCAGAATATTGTGATGTTAAAGAAATTTATGGTAGAATAATAAGTAATGATATTTCTAAATTAAAGGAGAAAAATATAAAATCGAGTGGATATGTTGTTGATAGCTTGGAAGCTGCAATGTGGTCGGTCTTAACAACAAATTCATTTGAAGAAGCAGTATTGAAATCAGTTAATTTAGGGGATGACACTGATACAATAGGTGCTTTGACTGGAGGATTAGCAGGAATTATATATGGTTATAATTCTATTCCTAAAAAATGGATTAATGATTTGCAAAAAAAATCTTACTTAGATAGATCTGTAAATTCATTTGTGATATATTTGAAACAATTAAAAAATGAAAACAAAGAAGAAAAGATGGAAAATCATAATATAGTAGAAGTTGAAAGGAATGATATGATTATGAATAATAAATTAGATATAAAATTATTAGAAGATACAATAGATGATTTAAAAAACAACGATGAGGCATGTACAACTTATGATGGTTGGACTATGGGTAAATCTAGTATACCAGAATCTAATCCAGGAGAGCAATTGAAAAAATTTATTAATTATTGTTATGAAAACAAATTACTAGATCAAAACTATGTAGAAAATTATGAAAAAATAGGAAATAAAAAAATAGAAGAATTTACTTATCAAGAAGTATTAACGGGATTAACAAAAATAATAAGAGACGATAGATTCGTATCTGGAGAACTATATAATTGTGTTAAATATGGTTCAATGTTAAATCTCATTGAAAGATTATATAATTTAGTTAAATAAAATTATAAAATAATATTTTAATAAAAATTAAAACACCACTCAGATTTATAAAGATGAGTGGTGTTTTGTTTGAATGGATAATTATCCAAAGATGATTTTGCTTACTTCGGGCGTGCTGGCGTTAATCTTCTGCTTGTTGATTTTCTCACGACTGTAGTTCTTGTCCTCAGTATCCATGTAGTTAAGGAGCCACAGGAAAGGAACTTTGGTCCAGCTCTTAGAAAATTCAAAAACTTCCGATAATGCATCAAGGTGAAAGCGGAATCCTTCTCGTACATCCACCTCAAAGTACATTGTACCATTTCCGTTACCTCCGTGTGAGCAACCGTTCAGTGCCTCCCAATGTTTTTTCTCAAGATTTCCGTCATTGGTTTTGACTTCACCGTATACTTTTGCACTGTTCACAGACTCTCCGCCGTAAGACTCTGCGTGAAGGATGAGACCTTTTTCTTCATGGAAGAAAATGATTTCTTCTTCTACGCATTTATCTGACCAGTCATTACCTGTAAACTTCTGGCAATAGCCATTTTTGAAACCGTATGCTTTTGCGATTTCAATGAATTCTTGCCATGTAGTGCCAAAGTGAGTGTCTCCGATGCTTTCAAGGTGTTCCATTTTAGCCTGGTTTGCTGCTAGTACAAGCCCTAAAGCTGCCCTTCCATCTGTTTCGGTATCCCATTCTTCATGCCGTTTGCCAATTAAGGTTTCAGCAGCTGCAACGGGGTCGAAGTTCAAGATGTCTCTGGTTAGTTCATTCATAATAATACCTCCAAAAATTTTTAAAATATAGTGTAATGGACATAATGCAAACACGAGGTTTACTGTACTCTGATATTTATTATACCATGCTTTACATAAAAATGCAAACTTACTCTAATCTTATTCAAGAAGAAAATAAAATATGGTTGATTTTTTTGTATATTTGAAAGTATAGAATGTTGATATTAAAGCTAAAATATGATATAATGTATACATAATTTTTTAGGAGGTTTTCTTATGGCAATTGCAATGAAAGGTAAGAGAGTATATGTAATTGATTACTGGGGAACCAGTAACGGAACACAAGCGTTTGAAGCAGAAGCTGAAATTGTGGATGTAGATGAAAAAAGAGATACATTTTCGGCTGTTTTGTACGGTGATACATACCAAACATACAGTTTCAAAGACTTTGATCGTTTGGTATTTGATACCAAAGAAAGAGCTGCTGCAGCTGCAAGTAGACTGCCTAAGCCACAGACAACAATGTACCAAGTAATTGGTGGTGGTAATATTTGTAAAAGAATAGTTAATGGCATAAAAGGAGAGTATACTGATGGGGGTTATGATCTAGTAGTTTGCTTTGATGGAGGAGATGCAGTATCTATAAAAGAGATAGGTAGATCTTTATTCTTCAGTGAGGCGGAAGCAATAAGTAAATAAAAAGCAATAAAAAATGACATTTCTTGATATTTCAAGGAATGCCATTTTTTTATTAGTACATTATTTTAGAACTGATTAGATAGTCTTAAGTCTTTACCATTAGGTGTATTGTAAAAGTCAAATCCTGGTTCAAAGGTACGATCAATTTTTTCGACACGCACAGCATTTTCAGGTTTGTAGAAAAAATCGTAGTCAAACATGTAAATGGAAAAATCTTTAACTTTACTTGCTTCTTCGTCAGTCATAAAAGTTATTTTTTGAATAGTCGGTTCAGTTTTTCCACTTTCCCATACATCTCTAAAGCCGGTGGCCTCATCTTTTTTTGCGTACCAAAAACTCATAATAGCAACATGTTGACCATTTTCTAATGTGGCAAATGAGATTCCACGATCTACAGACCAGCGCTGTTGATCTCTAGCGAAGATTTTGGCTTCTTCAAAATTGAACTTTCCCTCTAACTTGCATTTCATTTTTAAAACACGAGGAGCATGCTCAAATTTTGCATCTATATGTCTAGAATCTAAAATTTGGGAGATTTTATCAAACTTGACAAGGTCAGCAATTTCATTGATACCTTCTTTTCCATATACAGTGTAATTACCGATATGTTTGGCGTCTTCCTTGGAATATTCTTTGAATTCAAATTCCTCATAATTAGGAATTTCTCCATAAGCTCCTATTTCTCTAAAATATGACCAGTTTGCATTTGGATTAGGAATTCCGATTACTGCAATGGGGCCTTTTTTAGGGCAATAGCCATATCTTACAGAATAAGCGGTGAGAGCATTAATTTTTTCAACTTCTTCATAAGTATGTGTTCCTTTTAAGGAATAAGACAGGGAAGACGAACAATCATGAGCAACAGTAAAAATTTTCTTTCCCAATTTTACTGCTTCAAGATCCCGTTCAGGATGCTTTTTGTCTAATACTTTCTGAAATATTTTTTCGACCATAATACATTTCCTCCTTTAATTGTTCGGAGGATTATTCCTCCGAAAATATTAATTTTCAAAGGTAACAATATTGTTCCTACGCTTTATATAATAACATATTTTACATAAAAAGTAAAGAGTTTGATTTAAATTTTATAAATATGAAGATAAATGAAGATTTTTTGTAATTAAAAATATTTTTTTAGTTATCCACATTAGTATTTTTCTTGTCTTGTTATACAAAGTATGTTATAATTTATATTGTATTTGTTTTAATCTGATTAAAAATTTTAAAGGAGAATGAAAAATGAACGAGATAGTGGCGCCAAGTGAAGTAGTAAAAATGAACGACTCAGAATTTTTAAATGTAAACCGGATAATAGTAAATGCAAGACTGGTGGAACTTAGACTTACACATTCAAATTCTGAAGGTAAAGAGATTTTATTAAAATCACTAAAATCAGAAGAAAAAGACGTTAATGGATCAAAAAAATTCACTGATGTAAAGATGAAGGTAGGCGATATAAAGCGAGTTTGGCCCAATATAGAAAAATTACCTAAAAACACATTTAAAGTTTTAAAGAAAACATAGTTATTTTAAGTGGGAGATGATTAATCTTCCACTTTTTGCATAAAATTAGTAAAAATAAAACCACCAGAAAATATAACTGGTGGTTTAAAATCACTATACATTAAATCTAAATAAAATAATATCCCCATCTTGTACTACATAGTCTTTTCCTTCAAGTCTAACAAGTCCTTTTTCTTTTGTTGCTTGCATAGTTCCATTTGCCATTAAATCGTCATAAGAAACTACTTCAGCTTTTATAAATCCTCTTTCAAAGTCGCTATGTATTTTTCCTGCTGCTTGAGGAGCTTTAGTTCCTTTTTTTATAGTCCAAGCTCTAACTTCTTGTTTACCAGCAGTAAGGTAAGAGATAAGACCTAATAGGGAATAGCTAGCTTTTATAAGCTTATCTAATCCTGATTCTTCAATTCCATAGTCTTTCATAAGTTCAAGTCTATCGTCATCATCTAGTTCACTTAAGTCTTCTTCAAGTTTTGCACATAAAGATATTACTTTTGCACCTTCTTTTTTTGCATATTCACGAACTTTTTCAACCATTGGATCTGAATCCATTGTTGAAATTTGATTTTCTGAAACATTTGCAACATATATAATAGGTTTTATTGTTAAAAGGTAAGTTTCTTTTAAAAGTTTGAGTTCATCTTCTGAAAGTTCCATTGTTCTTACTGGTTGTTCAGCTTCTAAGTGTTTTAAAACTCTTTGTAAAAGTTCAAATTCTACTTTTGCAAGTTTATCTTGACCTTTCATTAGTTTAGTAACTCTTTCTAATCTTTTATTAACAGCTTCAATGTCTGCAAGTATTAGTTCCAATGAGATTGTTTCAATATCTGCTATTGGATCAATTTTTCCTTCAACGTGAACTATTTGTTCATCTTCAAAACATCTAACAATATGTGCTATTGCATCTGTTTCTCTAATATGTGATAAGAATTTATTACCAAGACCTTCTCCTTTTGAAGCGCCACGAACAAGACCGGCAATGTCAACAAATTCGATTGTTGCATATGTTGTTTTATCAGAGTCGTACATTTTAGAAAGTACGTCAATTCTATTATCTGGTACGCAAACCATACCAACATTTGGTTCTATTGTACAAAATGGGTAGTTGGCACTTTCTGCTCCAGCTTTAGTTATTGCATTAAATAATGTAGATTTTCCTACGTTAGGTAGTCCTACTATTCCTATTTTCAAATTAAACACTTCCTTTAAGTAATTACCTAGTTATTATATCAAATATAAAAAATAAGTCAAGTAAAAAGCAAAATATTAGAAAAATTATGTAAAATAACATCAAAAATTTCCTTATATATTGACAGTTATTTGAAATTGTGTTAAAATATAATTGTATTTAAAATTTAAATATTTCTGAAATTAGAAATATAGGTAAAAGATTACGGGAATTCCCGATGACATATATAATTTTCATGTGTAAATAATTTTAATAGGAGGAGTTATTTTTATGAACAACAATATCTTGGCAGGTAAAGAGGTAACATTTGAAGATCTGGTGTATTTTGCAGGTAACACCCCTTCTGAAGCAAAGGAAGTAACCTTGGAATTTTTTAGGAAGATGTCCGTTTCAAAAGAAAATTCTGAAAAAGCTTGGAAACGTGCACAGGAACTTAAGGAAGAAGATCCTCGTTATTTTGAGGAATTGTAAATATATTACAGTACACATGAAAAGAAAGAAAAAGGCTGGTTAAAAACCAGTCTTTTTTTGTGCAATAAAACATAAGAAAAGAAGAGATGATATTTCATCTCTTCTTAAAAACACGTTCGAATTGTTCAAGTTCTCGCTTAATCTGTTTACCGTCTTCCAAATCGAAACTTGTGTAAAAAGTATCAATTTTTTTGTTTAGTCTACCCCAGGAGTATGCACCCATAATTTCTTCATACTTACGTACAAATAATTCGGATTTTCCTGTTGTAATACCATAGGTAAAAAGATTATTGGGAACAAACAAGCCATCAACCATTTTTCCAGCTTCTAAGCAATAACTTGATTGCGTATCGATCTGGAAAGCCGATATAAGCTTTTTGATTGGTTTCATTGGTCCGTCAATAAAACTCATGATTTCTTTGAATTTTTTTGATGGTTCCTCGCAGATACTCTTATCATGAAGAATGGTTTCATATGCGAAAAGATTTGCAATCTGTTCATTCAACTGGCTGCCGATAACTTCACCTCTAGAGAAATTATACCTCATAATGTGATTTATAGAACAGCTCTGATCACTCGGATTATAGCCGGTTCCTGTCATAGGCGACATAGGACTGTAAAGCAGGTGATAAAGTTCGTGACACATTATAAAGCTAATGAAATCAAATCCATCGTTTGGATTGATAGTAAGGCATAACTTTGTTGTTTTATTTTGAAAATCTTTTTCTAAGAAACCACGTGATTCCTCATCTGGTGTAAGTTCCATATGAACTCGTACCTTTTTGCACTTTGCCTCAAAAACTTCCCGAGAGAAGTTTAATCGCTTGTTTATCCGTTTTGCATTTTCTTTCAGCTCTTCTTTATATATTAAGAGAGACTGATCCATTTTTCTAAACTGCATAAAAACATCTCCCTTTCTTAATTTTAAGAAATAGTTAGCATAACTATGCATACTAATTATAACACAACATATTGTTATTGTCAAGGAAAAAATTAGCAAACACTTACATATTCTAAAGTATATTGACGAAAAATTTACATAAATAAAAAACAGAACCATACGGTTCTGTAAAAAATTATAATAAATTGTTTAGATTTGTAATGTCACCAGCTCCAATTGTAAGTACAATATCATTTGGTTCTACATTATTCTTTATATATTTTGCAATTTCTTCAAATGATGGTAGATATATGGCTTTAGAGCCATTTTCGTTGATTTTATCTACTAAATCTTTAGAAGAAATAGTGCCATCGTCAACTTCACGAGCTGCATATATATCAGCTATTATTGCAAGGTCAGCATCTTTAAAAGCTGTAGCAAAGTCATTTAACAATTCTTTTGTTCTACTGTATGTATGAGGTTGGAATACAGCAATAATTCTATTGTGTTCTTTTTGTTTTGCAGCTGCAAGAGTTGCTTTTATTTCAGTAGGGTGATGTGCATAATCATCATATACTAAAACATTGTCATTTATTTTTTCTTTGAATTCAAATCTTCTTTTGGCACCACAAAATTCATTCAAACTTTTTTGCATAACATCAAAGTCAATTCCATGTGCATATGATGCTGTAATAGCTGCTAAAGCATCGTATACATTATGAATTCCTGGTACAGTTAAATAGAATCCGTAAGTTTTTCCACCTTTTATGTCAGAAACATCAAATGAATAAAATCCTTTTATGTTACAAGATATATTTTTGGCATATATAGTCGCAGTAGGATCACTAAGTGAAAAAGTATATATTCTTACTTGTTTAGAACATAATTCTTCGCTAAGTTCATTTATTAAACTTAAGCAATTTAAGTCATCTTTATTAATAACCAAAATTCCATTTTTAGGTAGCATTAATATAAATTTTTTAAATGATTCCTTAATTTCTTCTATACCAGAAAAATAATCAAGGTGATCTTCATCAATATTTAATATAATTGCTGTTTGATGAGGAAAGTTTAAAAAACTATCTACATATTCGCAAGATTCTAGTAGGAAATATTTAGATTCACCGATTCTATAATTTAGGTCATTTAATTTTTTAAATTTTGAACCAACTTGTACGTTTGGATCAAGTCCTGCATCAATAAAAATAGAAGATATCATTGATGTTGTTGTTGTTTTTCCATGAGTTCCTGATATACATATTGGCACTTCATAATTTTGTAATAAGATTCCTAAAAATTTAGCACGTTCATATGTAGGAATATTTAAAGATTTTGCTTTAACAAATTCAGAATCATGTTGATTTATAGCAGATGTATATACAACAACATCAGCATCTTTTACAAGTTCAGCATTTGAACCTATAAAAACACTAATTCCGTTATCTCTTAAAACCTTTACCATTTCGCCTTCATTTTTATCTGAACCAGTAACAGTGTAGCCAGCTTTGTTAAGTACTAGAGCTATTGCACTCATACTGATACCACCAATACCAATCATATGAATTTTATTTACATTTTCTAAGCCTTTAAATTCTTTTTTCATTGTTTAAGGTCACTTCCTTCAATTTATAAATTATACTAAAAAAATACAAAATAGTCAATTAAATTACACTATTTTTGTCTAATTGTGTCAAAGTAATTTTCATTACTTGAAAAAAATATTTTACTATTATATAATAGCAAAAGTGGAGGCAGAAAATAAATGATTTTAGATAAACTTGTAATAATTTCAGTTGCCTTATTTTTAATAATAGCTTTATGCTTTAGATATGTTAAAAGATATGCACCTGAAAATGTAGTTTTAGTACCAATGTCAAGTATTTCACTTGCTATATATATAACTTTTGTCGCAATGAATGTATCTATACATTTATATGCACAAATTGCAATTTTTATTTTCTCTTTTTTAATTCCTGGAATAGCTATAATATTACAATACCATAATATTGTTTTAACTAGACAAATATTATACTTCAGGATGAAAAGTGCTTATAAAAATAGAGAATA
>CAJLBR010000037.1 GCA_905204915.1 uncultured Clostridium sp. | reverse complement strand
AAGTAAAGTTTTTATGAATTTATTCATATCTTGTTTAAATTCAGTTCCTTGACCTGGTTCTAAACATATTGCAATTGGTTCATTTGGATTATCGAAATTATGTATGTAGCAATAATCTTTAGGAATTGGTTGAGTTTCAGCTATTGCTTTTACTACTGACATAACGTATGATGTTTTTCCAATACCAACATTTCCACATACATATAAATTAAATCCTTTTTGATGTATTTTTACAGATGTTTTTATTGCATTTAACGCTCTTTCTTGACCAATTATTCCATTAAAAGGTTCAAGTTCAGAAGTCTTATTAAAAGAAAGACTGTCTGTTAAACACTCATTTTTTAAACTATCCGTTTGTAATTCTTCATTTTTCTTCATATGTTCCTCCAATATCATTTGTAAAATTCTAGTTTAATTTTATTATATAATTAAAAAATATTCAATAGAAAAATATATAAAATATATAAAAAAGTGAACTAGAAATTTACTTTCTAATTCACTTCAGTATTACTTATAATTTTTTCATATATTATTGCATCTTCGTGTGTATCTTGATAGTAATTCTTTCTTACGCTAATTTTTTTAAATCCACGTTTTTCATAAAATTTGATAGCAATTATATTAGAATCTCTTACTTCAAGCATGATTTTTTCTATACCTTTATTTTTAGCTAGTTCTTCTATATATTGTAAAAGCTTAGTCCCAACACTGGAATTTCTTTTTTCTATATTTACTGCAATATATAAAAGATCCATAGTGTAACATAGATTAGAGATTCCAATAAATCCTATTGGTATTAATTCATCTTTTGTGTATGCTATAAAATATGAATATATATCGTTTTCTAAATCTTGCAATAAACTTTGTTTTGAGAACATTTTATGTTCTAATTTATTTTCAATATTTAAAACGTCATTATAATTAGTCATGTCAGCTTTTTTTATAATAATGTCATTATTTTTCTCCATTTTTAACCCTTTCTGCTTGAGAGGCTCTAGCATATATAGCTTTTAGACTAAAAGCGTTATAGGTATAGCTATCTTTATCTTCTAAGCAGGAATAAACATCAAGTAGATTTTTTGTGGTAGGGTAATTTTCATGTATCTCTAGTTCTTTTAAAAATTCTTTTAAATCGTTACCTAAAATTCCTGCATAAATAACATCATCTTTATTAATATTTTTTTCATTAAAAATATCATTCAAGTTTTTAGTTGCATCATCTATTATATCATTTTTTATATCGCAAATAGAAGTACAACATAATTTATTATTTTTTGCACTTACTTTGTATAGTGAGTAATATACTCTATCATTTTTAGCATCTATTATAGAAACGATATATTTTTCATCACAAAGACTATTTTGTAAATAATAAGAAAGTGCGATTAACTCAAGAGAAGAAATAGAAAAAATATCTTTTTTATATACGTGTGAGAAAGCCTTTATGGTAGCTAGTCCAATTCTTATACCAGTAAATGAACCAGGTCCATTTATAAGTCCAAATTTATCTATATCTTTTAAATTTAAATTACATTTTTTTAAAGTTTCATCTATAAGAGGTAAAAGCTTTTCTGAATGTGTAATGGGATTATCAATGATATTTGAGAATATTTCTTCACCCTTTTGAATGCTAACAGATGCAATTTTTGTTGTTGTATCAACAGCTAATATATTCATTATTTTTGACTCCTTTTAATTTTTATAATTCTTTTATTTGGATTTTCATCACTTTTTTCAATATTAATATATATTGTCCTTCTTGGTAAAATATCTTTTATAATATTACCCCATTCAATGATTGAAATACCATCTTCAAAATAATCAGTTCCAATTTTATTTATAAATTCTTCACTATCATCTAATCTATAAACATCAAAATGAAATATTTTTTTATTTTCATTAGTAGTATACTCATTAACAATTGTAAATGTTGGACTAGAAACTTGAGATTCAATCCCAAAGTAAGAAGCTATTCCTGACATAAAAACAGTTTTTCCGGCACCAAGTTCTCCATTTAAAACCAAAATGTCATTATCTTTTAAATCACTTGCAATTTTTTTGGCTAATTCTTTGGTTTCAGATTCACTGTTACAAATAAACTGTTCTATTGTAGTTTTATTTTCCATTTTTTTCACCTATATAATTATACCAAAAAATATAAATAAATTCAAATATTAACGGTAAAAAAGGAACAAAATATTATTACTGTTTTAATTAGTATAATTTTTAAAAAATACTTGAAAAAAGTAGTAAAAAAATATAAAATGTATGATAAGGTGATATGATGAAAACAGAGGAAAAGAAATGCTCTAGAAAATCTGGTATAAGTTTAGTAGTTTTACTAATTACAATAATTGTAGCTTTAATATTATTATCTGCATCTACAATTAAGATACTTGATGCATCTGAAAATGCAACTTTGTCTGCTTTTGCAGAAGAGTTAAGAAGTTTAGAAGATTCTTCAAAGGAATATTATTTACAAAATGGAAGTATACCAGCTGTAGATACGAATAACGGTATGTCAGTAAGTGATGTATTAAATTTGAATAATGAAGAGAGGACATTAATTTCAGAAGAACTAATGTTAAACTCAGATAATCAAGATACCACTAAATTTTATAAATTAGATTTATCTAAATTAAATGTTACTACTACAACTAGAGGTGTGCAAAAAAAAGGTAATGAAAGAGATATATATTTAATTGCTTATCCATCATTTAGAGTTTACTATTTAGATGGTGTAGAAGCAAAGAAAAATATGTTTTTCTCTTTAAGTTCAAAAATGAGTGGAATTAATAGTATAAATGTTAATTTATCAAACGTTGTTATAGATAACGCTAATATCTCAAATGTATCTGCTATTACTGTAAAAAAGGATACAGAAGAAATGACATCTAGTATAGGTGTTACGATTAGTACAAACATTGAAAATTATAATAAAGAAGAAATATATGTAAGTCTTGGATCAAACGCTGAGAAAAAATTAGCAATTAATAAAAATGGATTTTTCTCCGTAAAAATAAATAATGAATCTGAAATATATAATACAGATACAGAAAAAAATAATTTTAATAAATTGGGAAAAGATCAAAAATATATGCAAGTTATAAAGAAAAAAGATGGAGTAGAGATTGCAAGGGTTAAAGTAGACTTGTCAAATTATGATAATTCAAGACCTTATATAGTTGAAAATTCAGTTAATTTAAAAAAGAATAGCTCTACAAACACTTTATATTTCGATGTATCAGATGTTCCAATAATAAATGATTCTACTGTACAAGATGCTGTAATAAGTAAGATAAAAGAAGTTAGATATGAATATTTAACAAAATATAATGCAGAAAGTTTACAAGAGGAAAATTATTATGCAGATCAATCAGACTTTTCTGATAGCTATATGAAATCTGATGCTAAAAAGGCTAGTATTTCAAATAGTGGAACAGTTAAAATTGATCTACCAAAAGAAGTTACAAAAATAAAAATAATGGTTTTAGATAATGCTTCAAATTATACAATATATGAACAAACAACAGCAGGAGAAACTAATATTGGATATTCAATAAATAGTTTTAATAAAAATTATTTGAGTATAAATTTAAGTATATATTCAGATGATATAGTTCCTTCAGGAAGTGTACTAGTAAGTAATGATGGAATAAACTTTACAAGTGAAAAAACTTTTTCTGATATTGCTGCTTTAAATACTAAAACATTAACACTTACATATGATAATGTTTTAACTTTTGATAATTTTGTATATCTTAAAATTATTCTTAATAAAAATTCTGGAACAGAAGAGAAAATATTAAAGATAGATCTTAATATGTAATAAATTAGGTGATAAAATGAAATTAAATAATAAGAAAGGTATATCTCTAATAGTAATAGCAATTACAATTTTAGTTTCACTAATACTAGTTTCAATAGCAGTAGCTGCAACTGGAAATGCTATTGAGAATGCTAATATAACAGAGTATATTGATAATTTAAATTTAATAAAGGATTCAGTAGAATCTTATTATATAACAAATGGTGAATTTCCAATAGAAAATTTAAATATAGATGGAAATAGAAATTATTACACTCAAGGTGAAATAATTTCTCTTATAGAACTTAACAACACATCAAACAAAGATACATTTATATATGACATGAGACAAAATGAAGATTACTTAGATGATGATAGTCTTGGTGAATTTTATATTGTAGATCTTTCAAAGCTTGGTGTTGAAAAAACTGAAATAGGAAATAAAGTAAGATCTAATTTAGATGTGTTTGCTTTTTCCTATCCTTCTATGAACATTTATTATTTAGAGGGAATGAAATTAAAAAATGATGTGTATTTCTCATTAAATAAAAGACTTACATATATATCTAATGTAAGTGGAAAGAAAGATGATGAAAGCGTAAGTCAACCAATAAAGACTGATGTATTTGATGGAATTACTATAACAAGAAGTAATGCTAAGTGGACAAATAATCTTAATCTTAGCATAATAAGCGATGATATTGCCAATGTTTCTGTTAGAATTTCAGGTTCAAATACATGGCATAATTTAAAATCAAATGTTAATTCTATAGGAAAAATAAGTGAGTTTAATAGTAAAAACTTATTAGTATCAAATTTTAGCTCAAATGAAGTAAGTAACTTTTCAATATTATCTTCAAACGAAAGATACATTGAAATAATGAATAATAATACTCAAGGAAAAATAAAAATTGACCTTACTAATTACGATGATAAAAGTCCACAAATTTTATCTTATATGGTTAATAATAATTCTGAGATGTCTATAATAACATTTGGATTAGAAGATTATGATAGTGGTATTAGAGAAATAAGATATGAATATCTAACAAAATTTGATAATGACAAAAACATTGTTGATTATACTAATTCTACTATTGATGAAAACTATATGTTAACAAAGGCTAAAAAGATAAGAGCTTTAGGATCAAAAGAATTGAGTATAAAAGTACCAACTAATATAAATAAAATTAGAGTATACGTAATTGACAATGCTGGAAATTATATTGGTCAAGATATGGTCGTAAAAGAAGCTGATGATTATGTTTTAATAAATTCTAGCGTAAATTATTTTACAAGTGATGGAGTAAATTTATCATTAAATGTTAGCGGAAATTATAATAGAATAGAAGCTTCTATTTCTAGTAAAGATAATTTAGCTACAGAAATAAAGCAACAAGTAACAGATCTTAATAATGTGCAATTTACTGGACTTTCAAATGTAGATACAGTTTATTTGAAAGTAAAGGCTATTTCAAATGATGCAGGTAAAGAAGTGGAAACAGTTAAAAACTTTACTTATAACTTAAAAGGAAATTACCCATATATTCCAAATGGATTTTACTATGTGGGCGGTAGTAAAGAAAGTGGATTTATTATATCAGATAATTCAAATGATAGTTATAAAGGAGATAGCTTTGAAGTTGCATCTGGACTTGTAGGTAACCAGTTTGTATGGATTCCTGTTGAAATAGAATCTAGTTCAATTCAAAACTTAAAGTCAAAATGGTATAGAACAGCTTTTGAAACAGGTAATAATTATGACAAAACATCTTTAAGAGTATCTCTTGATCAAGAGTATACAGAGCCACTTAACTTTAATGGAATAACAGCTACTAACGATGAAAGAAAATTATATAATAATGTCTTATCGTCAATTCAAAAATATCATGGCTTTTATATTGGAAGATATGAAACAGGAGCAGTTAATATAAATACTCCAAGAACAGTATCTAATGCAAACACAGAAAATATTTTAGGAATAAAGAAAGACTTATATGTTTACAACTGCGTTCCATTTGGAAATGGAATGACTGATTTTTCAAAAGGTGCAACAAAACTTGCAAACAATATGTATAATACTAATTATGTTGGTTCAAACTTAATATTTGGAATAGAGTGGGATCAAGTTATGAAATTCATAGATGCCAATGCTTCAAATAGTGTATCTTGGGGAAATTACTCAGATTCAATTGGAAATGCAAATGAGAATTCAGGTATGTCAAATGCAAACTTTAAAACGGGTAGAAATCCAAATTGGGTTTCAAAGAATATTTATGATCTAGCAGGAAATGTTTCTGAATGGACAATGGAAGCATATTCTAACGGTTCACGTACAACACGTGGAGGAAATTTACAGGTTCAAGGTGGAAGTAATGCAGCAGCAGTTAGACTAGCTTATGAACCATCAACAGTAAGTAATTTAATAGGATTTAGAGTTTGTTTATATTTTAAATAATATGTAAAAACACTGGAAATATATTTCCAGTGTTTTTTCTTGATTTATTATATTTTCTAATATATAATAATTGTATTTATAGAGGTGATTAGAATGTGGACCAAGGAACAAAAAATGGCAATAGAAAAAAAGAATTCAAATATACTAGTTTCTGCTTCAGCAGGAAGTGGTAAAACTGCTGTACTTGTAGAAAGAGTAATATCTACTTGTATAAAAGAGAAGGTTGATATTGATAAGATCTTGGTTGTTACATTTACTAATGCATCAGCAATTGAATTAAAGGAAAGATTAATGAGTGCAATTTATAAAGCACTAGAAACTTCAAAAGATGTTAAATTTTTAAAAAGACAGCTAAATTTAATAAATAGGGCCAGTATAACAACAATACACTCATTTTGTTTGGAACTTATAAGAAGTAATTTCTATAATTTAGAAATAGATCCAAACTTTAGAATAGCAGATGATGTTGAATCAAAATTATTAAAAAGTAAAGCGATACAAAATGTAATTGAAAAGAAATATCAAGAATACAATGAGCAAAGCAGAGATTTAAAAAAGGATGGGGCGGAAATAAATCTTTATGATATTTTAGAACTTTTTTCTGGTAAAGAAGAAAGTTTGATAGAAGAAATATTAAAAATTTATAATTATTCTCTTAGTTTTCCATATCCATTTGAGTATTTAAAAAATAGTATTGAGAAATATAATGTAAAAGATTTAGATAAAGATTTGTATGAATTTGATTTTGGAAAACAAATTGTAAATGATACTCTAGGAGATATAAATATTTTAAAGAAAAGGGCTGAACTTCTGTTAGAAGAAATAAATGGAATGGAAGATTTCTTAAAGTATTTTGATGTATTGCAAGATGATGTGAGAATACTTGAAAGTATATTAATAAATTCTAAGGATTCATGGGATAAATTATACCAAGAGCTAAATAAAGATGCATTTAAGAATAATCCAAGATATTCAGGTCAAAATGTAGAATTAAAAGAGAAGTTAATGCATTTTAGAACTAAAGTGCTAAAAGAATCTATAAAAAAGATGAAACTTAGTATATATGCAACTTCAAATGAAATTTTATTACAAAATGCTTCTGTTTATAAATATTTAAAATATTTATATGATATTTTGAGTGATCTTGATGTAGAATATAAATCATTAAAGTCTAAAAAGAATGTTATAGATTTTAGTGATATAGAACATTTGGCATTAAAGCTTCTTGTAAAAAATATTGATGGTAAATATGAAAAAACAGAAATTTCTAAATCATTATCAGAAGAATTTTACGAGGTATATACTGATGAGTATCAAGATACGAGTTACGTTCAAGAAGCAATTTTAAATGCTGTGTCTAAAGAAGATAATAGATTTATGGTTGGGGATATTAAACAAAGTATTTATAAATTTAGACAGGCAATGCCGGAAATATTTAACAACAAATATACTAGCTACAAGTCAGCTTATGATGTTTCAGATGATGATAAAAATTGTAAAATAATACTAGATAAAAACTTTAGAAGTAAAAAAATAGTATTAGATTCAATAAATTATATATTTGAGAAAATAATGAGTATGCAAAATGGAGATTCTGATTATAATCAAAGTGAAACATTAAAAGCAGGAAATTTAGAATATAAAGATTATGAAAATCAAAGCTATAAAACTGAATTAAATATTATAGATTTAGAAAAAGGAAATGAAACAAATGATGAATTTGATAAGTTTATAGAAGATAGAAAAGAATATGAAATTGAAGCAGAGGCAATAGCAATTAAAATTCAAGATTTAGTCGATAATTTTAAAATATACGACATGAAATTAGGTGAGTTTAGAAAAACAAACTATAGAGATATTGTCATATTGCTTAGAAGTGTAAAAGACAAATCTGTAAGTTTAGAAAAAGTTTTAAAAGAGCATAAAATACCAGTTTTTTCAGATCAAGCTTCTAGTCTTTTAGAAAGTGATGAAGTAAGAATCGTAATATCATTTTTGAAGGTCCTAGATAACCCATTACAGGATATAAATTTAGCATCTGTTATGTACAGTATAATAGGAAATTTTTCTTTGGATGAATTAGTATATATTAGAGGAAACCAAAAGAAGATAAATTTTTATTATAACATTATAGAAGCAAAAAAAGAATTAGAAGAAAAAGAAGAAATTACTGAATTTGAACAAAAAGTACTAGAAAAAATAAATAATTTTGTTGACTTACTAAATAAATTTAATGAATATAAACATATATTTAGTATTAGTGAACTTCTTACTAGAATATATAAAGAAACAAACTTATATTATCAATTTGCATTAGAGGAAAACTCAGGACTAAAAAAGGCAAATTTAAATATCTTAATTGATATAGCAATAAAATTTGAAGGCAATGAAAATAAAACTTTAAGTTCATATATTGAATATATAGACAATATGAAAAGTAAAGCTGATTCTGTATCTTCTGCCAAGACAATTGGAGAAAATGAAGATGTAACAAGAATTATGACTATTCATAAATCAAAAGGATTAGAATTTCCAATCGTTATACTTTCTGATACAAATAAAAAGTATAATTTGAGAGATAAATCTTCTACAATAATAGCACATCATAATTTAGGATTAGGAATAAATGTAGTAAATAAAGATTTAGGAATTACATACCCTTCAATTATAAAAAGGTCAATTTCTAGTTTAATAGATGAGGAAACAAGATCAGAAGAATTACGTATGTTATACGTAGCATTTACAAGAGCTAAAGAAAAATTAATAATATATTCTACAGTTAAAAATTATGATAAATTTAAAGATAAAGAAATGGTTTTGTATGAAGGACAAAAAATAGATCCTTATATTATAGCTAAAAATAATTCATATTTTCAAAATATTCATATGTGTATGAAAAGTTATGATTCTTCTTTATTTGAACTAAATGTAATAAAAGCTGGTGAATTAATAAATAATATAAAAGAAGATGAAAAGGTAGATTATAGAGATAAATTTGAAAAAGAAAGTGGATACGAAAAAGAAGATGCAAGTAGTGTTGAGCAGATTTTAAAATATGAATACCCATATAAAAATTATGTAGAAGCTAAAAGAAGAATTGGTGTTAGTGATTTAAAGAGGGAAAGTATTGAAAATTCTGCTAGTGGTGATAAATATACTACGGATGCAATTAATATAAAGGATAAGTACTCTTTAGAAAATGTGAATTTATCAGAGAAGAAAATATCTGCTACTACTAGAGGAACGATTACTCACTTTATCTTACAAAATATTGACTTTAATATTAGAAAAAATGAGCAATTAGACGAGTATTTAAATGATTTAATCAATAAAGGTGTTCTTTCTAAAGAACAATTAGAATCAGTTGATAAAGGCTCTATAATAAAATTTTTGAATTCTAATGTTGCTGAAAAAATAAGAAATTCAGGCTACGTAAGAAGAGAGGAAGAGTTTATTTTTAAAGATGAAGAAATAGGCTTAAGTCAAATTCAGGGAATAATTGATTTGTATTTTGTAGATAATAGTGACTCAGATAAAAATTTTGTGTTGCTTGATTTTAAGACTGATAGAGAAAAAGATGAAAATGTAATTGCTAAAAGATATAAAATACAATTAGATATTTATGCTAAAGCGTTAGAGAAAATAACCGGTAAAAAAGTAAGTAAAAAAATTATTTATTCTCTATATTTAGATAAAGAAATTTTAGTTTAGGGGGAAAATATGAAATTAGAAAAATTTAGTGATGATGTTACAATACATTTTAAAGAAAATGGTATAGAATATTTAAAATTTAGAGCACTAGAAAAATATAATGATAAGGTTGAACACCTAATAACTTTAAGACATGGTGGAAAAAGTGAGTTTCCAGTTGATACCTTAAATTTTAGAACAATTGGAAATGATAAGAAAGAAAATGTTATTTATAATTTAGAAAAAACACTAAAGAACATGAGTATAGATAAAAATAATGTGTATATAGCATCACAACATCATACAGATGATGTATTAGTTTTAGATAGTTCCAACAAAGAAAAATATCAATTTGAAAATTATAATGGGGAATTTTATGACGCATATGTTACAGATCAAAAAAATATTGCTACTTTAGTAAGAACTGCTGATTGTAATCCGATTATTGTATATGATACTAAAAATAATGTTTACGCTAATATACATAGTGGTTGGAAAGGTACTATAAAAAGAGTATATATGAGAGCAATAGAAAAATTACAAGAAAATTATGGCTCAAATTTGGAAGATTTAATAGTGTGTATAGGACCATCTATAAGAAAATGTTGTTTTTCAAGTGAAGAGGAAGAGTTTTTAGAAAAGTTTAAAGAGGTATTTGATGAAAAGATGGATTATGTTCAATATGAAGAAAATGGCAAAAGATTTCATATTGATTTAATAAAAATAATCACTACTGATTTAATTAATTTTGGAATAAAAAAAGAAAATATAAATGTTGCTAATATATGTACTTGTTGCAATCATGAAGATTTTTTCTCATTTAGATACGCAACAATGGAAAAGTATGATGATTATGGCCTTATGGCAACACTTGTAAATTTAAAATAATATATTAGAGAAAAATGTCGAAAAATATATTGAAAAAAGTTTATAAGATGCAGTAAAATGAGTGTAATATTATTAGGAGGAAGAAAATGAAAAACAAAAGAGGAATAAGTTTGATAGTGCTAGTAATAACAATAGTTGTAGTAATTATATTAGCTGCAGCAGTAATATTATCATTATCAGGAAATAATCCAATAA
>CAJLBR010000036.1 GCA_905204915.1 uncultured Clostridium sp. | reverse complement strand
CGTGATATAATATAGTCAATTAATTATCTATATTTACTTTAGCAAGAGCTAGATATAGATTTATGAGTACTTTGAAAAAATTTATATTATATTACAATTATATTGTATTTTATTTGTGATAAACGGATTTAAGAGATGTCAGTAGTACTCGTATGTACTTTGATGTCTCTTTTTTGTTAGATTGGAGGTTTAAAAATTGAACGAAGAGAAGAAAAAATGTGGTTTGTATATGAGAGTATCAACAGAAGACCAAGCACGTGAAGGCTTTAGTCTTCCAGAGCAAAAAGAAAGATTAGAAGCTTTTTGTAAATTCAAAGGTTATGAGATAGTTGATTATTATGAAGATGCAGGAATAAGTGCTAAAACTGGTAATCACAGACCAGAGTTTGAAAGATTAAAAGATGATATAAAAGCTAAAAGAATAAATACTATTGTAGCTTTAAAGCTAGATAGAATAACTAGGAGTATTTATGATTGGGAAAATCTTATGACTTTTTTAGATGAAAACAATGCTTATTTAGATTGTGTTAATGATGAAATAAATACAACTAGTGCAAATGGCAAAATGATTTCAAGATTATTAATGAGTGTAAGTCAAAATGAAATTGAAAGAACAAGTGAAAGAACTAAAGTTGGTATGGCAGGTGCAATAAAAAATGGTCATATTCCCCATAAAGCACCTTTAGGATATAAACACGAAGATAGAAAACTAGTAATTGATTATTCTACTAAAGATATTGTAGTTAGAATATTTGAACTATACTATAATGGATTATCTTATAAAAAAATAAGCAATCTATTTAACGAAGAAAAAGTATTAGGAAGAGATAATTGGAGAGATTCTACTATTGTTACTATTCTTGAAAATGAAATATATAAAGGTGATTTTGTTCATGGAAAAAGAACTAATCATCCTACTTATTATGAAGATGTAGTTGAACCTATTGTATCTAAAGAAATGTGGGAAGATTGCCAAGTTCAAAAAAAGAAAAATTCAAAAAGCTATCAAAGAACATTAACTTATTTATATTTACAGAAACTAAGATGTTCTAAATGTGGCAGAATTTTAGGTGGAAAAGCTACTACAAAGAAAAATGGTAAATCTTATTTTTATTATTACTGCAGTGATTGTAAAATAGAATTTAAAGAAAAGTTAATAAATGATTACTTTAATCAATTTATAGCTGAATTAATTGAATATGATGAAGTTGTTAATCAATTCTTCTTGCCTATGATAAAGCAAAAATTTGATGAGCCTAGAGAACAATTAGAAAAAGAAATAAATAATCAGAGAAATAAGCTTGAAAGAATTAAAAAAGCATATATTAATGGTGTTTTTGAATTAAAAGAATATAACGAAGAAAAGAAAATTGTTGAAAAAGCAATTAGTGAACTAGAAACTAAACTAGATACTACTGATAGTGTAGAAGAATTACGATTTACTCCAAAAGATATTTTACTAAAAAGAGATATTGATTTTATCAATAAGATAAAAATAGATAAAGAATATCAAGCAAGAAATAGAATTTGGAATGATTATACCAGAGAAGAACAAGCTGAACTTATAATGAAATATGTTGACGATATAGAACTATCTTTAGTTGGTACAGAAATAGTAGTTAAACAAATTAATTTTAGAGAAACTATTTGTAAGCCTTGTAAAGAATTGTTTGACAAAGGTTATATCGATACAATAAAACCAGCTATATTTGGTAATGTACTTGGTAATATAAGATTTAGTAATTACTTATCTGAAGAAGAATTTGGCGAAGTAATAATGAGATTAAGACAGTATTATGATGTTGGTTATACTGAAGCAACATACTATTTAGATAAGCAAATGTTTTATTTTAACTTCGTTGAAGATAATAGTGCTATTGTTAGAGTATTTCCATTAAAAGATTATTATAAATTAGATCCAGATTGCAAAATGAAAACTTATGAATTTGGAATAATTTATATTCGTGAAGAAGATAAATTCCAAATGCAAGAAATTGATACTGCATTTGATTATATTCCAGATGAAACTAACACTAGTGTAATTTACTCAAAAGATACTACTCCTATTTCAGTAGGTGTTAAGCCAGTAAAGTTCTGCGAAGATGATACTGAAGAAAAAAATTAACGTGGCACATTTTGTTTTTATGAAATAAAAATGAAAGTGGCGATAGTTAATTTGAATAAAATTTATCTATGCAGATAAATTTTATTGCCTCGCAGAGCCCCCGAGTTATGATGGTACGTCATAACTCGTAGAGGGTTAGGACTTATGGCAAAGCCAAAGTCCTATGCTACGAAGAAAATTCAAAGGAGATGCTTTTATGGAGCAAGAATTGGCATATTCTTTTCACTTGGGTAGTGATAAAAACAAAAGTAAATTAGCAAGGAAAGTTGCAAAAGAAAATTTATCTGGTACTACGTCTCTATCTAATAATGCAATTCAAAATGCAAATGCTTTATCTAAAGTAAATAAGCATAACTTAAGAGACTATGATAATGAAAAAGATTTGATTAGAATAATTCGTGGTACAAATGATATTGTAAATGATGTAAAAGATTTATATTTAGAAGAATTTGAAGATGCTCGTATAGAATACAATAATAGGCAAACTAGAAATGATAGAAAAATAGATAACTATTTTATGAAGATAAATGAATCTCAAAATGACCTCGCTTGTGAGATTATAGTTGAACTTGGAGATATGGATTTTTGGAAAGATAAAGACAAATTATACAGACTAAAAATGATTGATGTATATAATGAACAAGTAAATGAATTAATGAAGATTTTACCAACATTTAAAATAGCAAATGCTACTATTCATTTTGATGAAACATCTCCTCATATGCACATTGTAGGTGTACCTATAATAGAAAATTGTACTAGAGGAATGAAAAAACAGGTTGGTAAATCACAACTATTTACAAAAGAATCGTTAACTAAAATTCAAGATAAAATGAGAAATGCTTGTATTAAGTCTTTTAATAAATTTTATAGTATGGATATTAAATTAAAAGAAAAGCAAAAAGGCAGAAATCAAGATATAAATGTTAAAGATATGAGCAATTATACAAATATGAAAAAGCATCTTGCTGAAAAAGAGAAAAAACTTGATAAAGCTAATAAACAAACTGACAAACTTGATAATACAACAAAAGATATAAATCAAATATTAGACAAGTTAAAACCTGCTAAGTTTAGCAAAAATAATATGGTTATTTCTAACGAAGATATTGAAAAAATCAAAAACTTTACTAAAGATGTAAAAGATACTACTAAAATAGTTAGAAGTGTAAATGACTTAAATATTGCTATTAGAGATTTTGAACATAGTGCTTTTGAAATAGAAAAAGAAAATTGTTCTCTTAAATATCAAATAGAAGAAAAAGATAAAGAGATTTATAATTTAAAAGGTGAATTATCTGCTAAAGATAAAATTATTGGTAAATTACGAGAAGAAAAAGAAAGCATAAAAGCCCAATTACACAGATTCAAAGAATTTTGGCATAGCATTATGGGACATTTTCACAAAAGAATTTGCTATGATAAAGATAATAACTACAAAATTGTTAGTGATGACCTATATAAAAATGGAATATTTACTGATGATGAAAATGAAATTGCAAATAACATAGCTAGAAAAGTTAAACCAAAAGGTGAGATAAATAATGCTAAAAATAATAGAAGAAAATACGATACAAGATTTTAATATGGAGGTAATTAGAATATGGAAAATGAAAAAGTTGAATATTTAATAAATATGATAAATGATATGGATATAAAAGATAAATTAAGATTAGCAATATGTATGAGTCAAAGCAAATGGTCAGGTCTTATATACAACACTAAAGAAAACTATGAAAAATTTGATGCTATGCTAAAAGAAGTTGATGAAGAATATAGAACTACTTTAATAGACTTTGCAAAATATAAACTTGTAATGTTTGCAATGGCTAAACTCATGGAAATGGAATCAATAGAACAAAATCAGGTTGCTTTATATTTGTACAATTATGTAAGTAAAAAGTAATTATAATTATAAATAAATAAGATACCAATGCTTTGTTATTAGTTATATAAGATTAATTTTCAATAAAATAATACAAAAATAGCTAAATTTTTTTAAAATATGATATAATAAACAAAAATTTAAGGAGAAATAAAAATGTTAAAAGCGTGTAGTATGTCAAAAAGTATAGATAGACAAGCTGTTAAAATTTTAAAAGAAAAAGGTATAAGTGTAGATGTATGGAAGGGAGAAAAGTATCCCAATAAAGAAGAATTAAAACAATTACTAAGTATATATGATATTCTGATTGTAGGAGTAGAAGAAAGAATAACAAAAGATATGATTATAGACATAAAAACTCCAAAGATTATAGCGTCTATGTCAATAGGATTAGACCATATTGATAAGGAATGTTTTGAATCTAAACTTATTGATATTGTTAACTGTCCGAATGCAAATGTTACATCAGTTGCAGAACATATTTTAACCTTGATGTTAGATGCAAGTAAAAGAATACAAGAAGCTAATGATTTAGTTATAAATGGTAAACCAAACAGAAGATTATTAACTAGTAAACCGACTGATATAAACGGAAAAACAATAGGTTTAATAGGTGCAGGAAAAATATCTCAAAGAATGGTAGATATAGCAAATTTATTTAATATGCCAATATTATGCTATACAGAACATCCTGAAAATCATGAAGATTTAATTAGAAAAGGCGTAAAATTTGTAGAGTTAGATGAACTATTACAAAATTCGGATTTTATAAATGTAAGTGTACCATTAACAAACCAAACTAATAATTTAATATCAAGAGATAAAGTAGAACTTTTAAAGAAAAATGCAACATTTATAAATACTTCGAGAACAGGAGTTACAGATATACAAGCATTAGTTGAATTCGCAGATAAAAATCCTAATTTTTATTTAGGATTAGATATAGACGTAGGCGAATATACTGATTTATTATCTAAAAGAAGAAATAATGTTGTTGTTACACCACATATAGCAGGTTGTACAGATGATGCTATAAAGAGACAATATATAGAGTGTGCTGAAAATATAGTTAATGTTTTAGAAAAAAGAAAAGAAGAAAAAGATATAGAAGGAAGATAGGAGATTTAGATGGAACAAAGTAATGTGTGGAAAAATTTTTTAATGTCAGACTTAGCGGGAAAAGTTATAAGTGTATTTAAAGATGTGTTTTTAGGAATATATTTTTTGAAAATAACACAAGGAAATATAGTTGATGTTTCGGTATATTATATAACCTTTTTTTTAACATATTTAATATGCCTATTGCTTGTTAATAAATTACAAAAACTTAATTTAGTTTCTATGTTTAGAATAGGTATATTCTTAAATTTAATGCAATGCATAATTTTACTAGTTGTTGGGGAAAAAATTTCAAATTATATAATTCCATTTGCAATATTTGCAAGTATAGGGAATGCATTTTATTATTATCCTGAACAAATATTAATAAAAAGAGTTAATCAAGATGGGAATTTTAGAAAATATATTACAAAAGACCAAATATTAAAATATACAATAAATATTGTCCTTCCTATTGTGCTAGGTTATTGTATTAGTAAAAATTCATATCAGTTAGCTTTTGTGGTATTAATAGCATTAATTTCTATAAGTTTTATTTTTTCACTATTTATAAAAGGATTTGAACTAGAGCATGGAAAAATAAATATAAGAAAATTTTTGAAAAATATTAACACAAGTGAAAATAAGAAAATGATGAAATTGATGAGCTGGAGAACAATATTTAGAGGACTAAGTTCATTTGGAGTATTATCAACATTAATTACAATTATAACTTTTTTAGTGGTTTCAACAGAATTATCATTAGGAAGTATTAGTAGTTTTATAACTATTATTTCTATTATTGTAGTATATTTAACTAACAAATTTGTTAAAAAAGAAAAATTATCTAAATTGTTTATACCAATGTCTATTATACAAAGCATAGTAGTTATAATACTTACATTTAGTATGATGCATCTTAATATAAGCAATGAAATTAGAATTGGAACTATTACAGTAAACATAGGATTTTTATTAATACTATTATATAATGTAGTTAATGGTATAAGTAATCCAATATTCGAAACATCAAATTCAGTTATATATTATGAATGCATGTGTAAGCAAAATATTAAAATAGAAGATGAACCCAATTATGTGTTTTGGTTTGAAATTATGATAAATATATCAAGAAGTTTAGGATATTTAATTTTAATAGTTGTTTCAAAAATAGGATTTGATTTAAATATTATTTCAATTTTAATAGTAGGATTTACTTTAATGTACATAGCTTTTGCTTATACATTAAATACTATAAATAAAAAGTATTTATATAGTATTAAATAAAAATTATATAAGATTTTATAAAATTCTTGAAATTTTTATAATAATTTGATAATCTTTATATAAATAAATTGATTGATATTTGTATCAATCGTTATGAGAGGCAAAAAAGTTGTAGATAACTACTTCGATGGAGCCATTAATTAAACATCTGCAAATGTTATTTTAAGTATTTTAACATTTGCAGATTTATTTTTATAATATTCTTGTAACAAGTTATATAAATTTATAAAATAGCGAAAACTACGTTGTTTTTTAGGCCTTTTTGTGTTGCATAAAAAAAAGCTTTGTGATATAATATTTCCGGTGATTTCTATGAAAATAGTAAAACAGAAGGGAACTCGTGATATATACTTTGAAGAAAGTAATATTTGGCAGTTTGTAGAGAAGAATATAAGAGATATTTGTAGTGAAAATAATATATCAGAAATCAGAACACCAGTGTTTGAAGCAACTGAACTTTATGCAAGAGGTGTTGGTGATGATACTGATATTGTTAATAAAGAAATGTATACATTTTTAGATAAAGGTGGAAGAAGTATAACTTTAAGACCAGAACTTACTGCTGGTGTTGTAAGAGCATACATAGAAAACGGTATGGCATCACTTCCATCACCACTTAAATTTTGGTATATGGCAAATATGTATAGATACGAAAAGATGCAAAAAGGAAGATATAGAGAATTTGCACAATTTGGTCTTGAAATATTTGGAAGTGATTCTTATTTAGCAGATATTGAAACAATCTTGATTTCATATGAACTTATGAAGAGATTAAAACTTGATGATAAGGTAATTTTAAGTTTAAATTCTATTGGATGTCCAACTTGCAGAAAAGCATATATAGAAAAATTTAAGGAATACTTAAGACCTAATTTGGATAATATGTGTGATACTTGTAAGGTAAGATTTGAAAAAAATCCTTTAAGAATACTAGATTGTAAAGAAGAAAAATGTAAAAAAATTCTTGAGGGTGCACCAATGATTACAGATTCTTTATGTGAGGAATGTAATGAAGACTTTGAGAATTTAAAAAATACATTAAAAATGCTTAATATAAATTTTGAAGTAGATAAAAAAATAGTTAGAGGACTTGATTATTATAATAAGACTGTATATGAATGGACATCAAAAGACTTAAATCTAGCTGTTGGTGGTGGAGGAAGATATGATACTCTAGTTGAAAATTTAGGAGGATCACACACACCAGCTGTAGGATTTGGTATAGGAATGGATAGACTAGTTTTACTATTAAAAGAGTACGGATTAGATAAAAAAACAGTTAACGTTCCAGATGTTTGTATTGCAAATTATGATGCAAAAAGTTATGCACTAGCAAAAAGTATTGCATCTAAACTAACTGAAAATGGTTTTAAAGTGGATGTTAATATATCAAATAAAACTTTAAAAGCACAAATAAAATATGCAGATAAAATAAAATCCAGATATCTTATAATTATCGGTGAAGATGAATTAAATAAAAATGTTATTAATTTAAAAAATATGCAAAATGGTGAGCAATCTGAAATTGATTTAAATGACACAGACAAACTTATTTGTATATTAAAAGAAGGGAATGAAAAATAATGCACGAATATAGAACACATAATTGTAATGAATTAAGAGAAGAAAATGTTGGACAAACAGTAAAATTGTCAGGATTTGTTAGAACAATAAGAGATTTAGGATCTGTTATGTTTGTAGATCTTGCAGATCATTATGGAATAACACAAATTTTAGTAAATGAAGAATCAAGAATAGAAATGTTTAGAAAAATACCAGAAGAATCAACAGTATGTGTAACTGGTAAAGTATTAGAAAGAGACGAGGAAAATTATAATCCTAATATTGAAACAGGAAAAATTGAAGTACTAGCAGAAGATATTAAAATACTTGGTAAAGTATATAAAACTCTTCCATTTACAGTAGAAGATAGTGGAAAAGTAAGAGAAGATTTAAGACTAGAATATAGATTCCTAGACTTGAGAAATGAAAGAATTCATAAAAAGATTATATTTAGATCTAAAGTTCTAAAAACTTTAAGACAAAAAATGGATGAACTTGGATTTGTAGAAATTCAAACACCAATACTTGCTAATTCTTCACCAGAAGGTGCAAGAGACTTTTTGGTACCAAGCAGACTTCATCCAGGTGAATTTTATGCTTTACCTCAAGCACCACAACAATTTAAACAATTACTTATGATATCAGGATTTGATAAATATTATCAAATAGCACCATGTTTTAGAGATGAAGATCCAAGAGCTGATCGTTCACCAGGTGAATTCTATCAATTAGATTTTGAAATGTCATTTGTAGAACAAGAAGATGTTTTACAAGTTTTAGAAAAAGTTGTAGGATCTACTTTTGAAGAACTTGGAACAAAGAAAGTTTCTTCATTTGAAAGAATTCCATTTAAAGAGGCTATGGAAAAGTATGGAACTGATAAACCAGACCTTAGAAATCCTCTTATAATTCAAGATGTTACAGAAGCTTTTGCAAATTCTGATTTCAAAGTATTTAAAAATAAAACAATAAAAGCAATAAAAATAGATGCTTCTAATGTAACAAGAAAATTCTTTGATGAAATGACAAGCTTTGCAATGTCAGAACTAGATATGAAAGGACTTGCTTGGGTTAAATTTGCTGAAGATATGTCTATTAGTGGAACAATATCACGTTTCGTTGAAGGTGAAGCTTTAGAAATTTTGAAATCTAAACTTTCATTAAAACCAATGGATGCAATATTCTTTATAGCTGATCAATATGAAAAAGCTTGTAAAGATGCTGGTAATGTAAGAATAGAACTTGGAAAAAGACTTGATATTCTAGAAAAAGATATTTATCGTTTCTGCTTTATCGTAGATTTTCCTATGTATGAATTAGATGATGATGGAAAAATTGAATTTAATCATAACCCATTCTCAATGCCAAAAGGTGGTCTAGAAGCTTTAAATACTATGGATCCACTAGAAATACTTGCAAATCAATTTGACCTTGTATGTAATGGTTATGAACTTGCATCTGGTGCTGTTAGAAATCATGATATTGATGTAATGGTAAAAGCATTTGAAATAGCTGGATATACTAAAGAAGAAGTTCAAACTAGATTTGGTGCACTATTCAATGCATTTGAATATGGAGCTCCTCCTCATGCTGGCGCTGCTCCTGGAATAGATAGAATGATAATGTTACTTACTGATGAAACAAATATCAGAGAAGTTATAGCATTTCCAAAGAACAGTAAAGCAAGAGATCTACTTATGCGTGCTCCTTCTGTTGTATCAGAAGCACAGTTAAGAGATGTTCATATAAAAGTTGACATCAAAGATAAAAAATAGGTGAAAAATGAATATATCAATTTTAGGTACAGGCGCTTATGGAATAGCGCTTGCTACCGTTTTAGGAAATAAAAATAGTGTAAGAATGTGGACAAAATTTAGTGAAGAAAGAGAAGCTTTATTAGAGTTAAGAGAAAATAAAAAGTTACTTCCAGGAATTAAACTAAAAGATGATGTTCAAATCTTTGCTAATCTTGAAGAGGCAATAAAGGATACAGATATAATTTATTTGGCTATTCCAATGAATGCTTTAGATTCTGTAGTTTTAGAACTTTCAAGATATGTAAAAAACAATCAAATACTTTGTATAACAAGTAAAGGAATAGATGAAAAAACAGGACTTTTTCCTAGTCAGATAATAGAGAAAAACATTCCAAATTTTTCAAATATTGCTATGATATCAGGACCATCATTTGCAATGGAACTTGCATCTTTTGCACCAACTGGATTTGTGGTCGCTTCAAAAGATGAAAAGGTGGCTGATAAAGTAAAACAAAGTATTAGTAGTCAAAAAATTAGTGTAGAACTAACAGATGATATTTTAGGAGTGCAAATTCTTGCTACTATAAAGAATATATATGCGATATTTTTAGGAATGTTAAGTGGAATTAATGCATATGAGTCTACAAAAGCTAGTATATTAAAGTGTATTATAAATGATTGCAGAGAAATATTAGAATGCCTTGGTGGAAAAAGAGAAAGTGCATATTCATTTGCTGGACTAGGTGATTTGCTTTTAACATGTATGAGCAATAAAAGTAGAAACTTTTCTTTTGGATATAATTTTTCAAAGTGTAATGTAATAAAAGAAGCTTTAGACATGCTTGGAACTAAAACAGTAGAAGGACTTTATTCGTTAGAGGCAATAAATAAAATGCTAAAAGAAAAAAATATTGAAATAGCATCAATAAATTATATATATGAAATTTTATATAATAATCTTAGTATTGAAAGTGCACTTATTAATTTAAATAAAGGAAGTAATTAAAATGGAAAAGCAAGAAATTTTAAAGGAAATAAAAGAGAAAGCTTTAGAAAATAGAGTTCCGATTTTACAAGATCCATCTTTAGATTTAATAATGATGGTACTTAATTTGATAAAACCAAATAAAATTTTGGAAATTGGTACTGCTGTTGGATATTCTGCGATAAATTTTGCAAGTACCCTTAAAGGTGAAGAGTCTTTTATAAAAACAATAGAAATTAATGATAAAATGTATGATATAGCAACTCAAAATGTAAAAGACATGGGGTTACAAGATCATATTAAAATTATAAATGCTGATGCTACAAAATATTTACCAGAATTAAATGAAGATAACATGTATGATGTTGTTTTTATTGATGCTG
>CAJLBR010000035.1 GCA_905204915.1 uncultured Clostridium sp. | reverse complement strand
CTGGAAGATATTTCATTCAGATGGTACAAATATATACTTAATATCAAGTGGATATCTACCAATAGATAAAATACCGGCAACAAAAGGTGGAAGTTCTATAGTTAATACAAATTCTAGTTATCCAAAAGCAGCATCATTAAGTCCAGCAGTAAATGATTCAAATTATAGTAGTGGAAGTGCAAGTATATCAAATAGTAATCCAGCAAGAAAATGGTTAAAATCATATCTTGATAGTTATTCAAGTCAAAATGATAATATGAAGGAAGTAGCATATATGTTAGATACAGATGTATGGAACGTATATAAAGCAGATAAAGCAGAATATGCAATTGGTGGACCCACAATAGAAATGCTAATGGAATCATATAGTAAAAAAATGGGAGTAGATTATCAAGCAAAAGCAACAAGTGCAACAGGATATAAAATAAGTAACAATGGAGGAGCAAGTTGGGAATATTGGTATAGAGTAATGCTTAGTAAAAGTGAAACACTATATGTATTACCAGTTGGTTCAACGAGCGGAGCGAATGCAATGTGGCTTGCCTCTCCGTCTGCTTTTGGCAGCGACGATGTGCTGTATGTGGGCGGTAGCGGTAGTGTGGACTCTAGCAGTAAAAGCTTCGGTTTTCGCCCAGTAGTTTCTCTAAAGTCTGGAATCTCAGTAACAAAGAACGATGATGGTAGTGTAACATTGAAGTAAAAAAGAACTTTAAAATTATTATTTGCCGTTTGTGGCGCTTCGATAGGCTTAGTGTCTGTCAAGCGCTGGCATATTTTTTTTTAGTGAGATCTTTCTATCATTGCTATTTTGAAGATTCATATATTATATTTATTTGAATATTTATTATAAAGTATTTGAAAGGGTACATAAATAATTAAATATGAAATAATATTCTTAAAATTAAAAAATTTTAAGAAATTAAGCCTAAAGCTTTTTTATAGAAATTTTTTATCTACGCATATACTACTTTGATATAAAAATTCAAACAAAAGCATCGTAGTACAAAAAAATTATAAGAATGATGTGTAATAGATGTAAAATCTAAAAGGAATATGGATTCCAATATAAATATTAACAGATAAAATTTTAATGATAAAGAGAAAAATAATGTTCACTTATAAAATAAAAATAGCATAGAAAAACAAGGGTTAATAATTAAATTTACCCTTGTTATTTTTATTTATATTGTATTTTTTAATTTACAATTAAGCGAGAAGACAAAGTATATATAGATTTTATAGTATCTATGAAAACTCTTTTACGACTTACTTTTTCAAAAAATTTATCTTGTAAATATGGAGCAGAGGATATAATTTCTTTAATATCACCTTCATATACTTTATTTTTTTCTAGTTCTTTTGATAGAGCTTTAAAGCTAAATTTTCTTTTATAGTTTTGAGGAATTACATTTGCAATTTTTAATATGTTTAAAATAAATTCTATACATATAAACGCATTTTTAATTTTTATTTCTTTATGAAATGGATAACACATTGCAGAGAAAAGATTATAAATGTAATCGTCTTTATTTAGTTTTAATAGTTCAACATATTCTTTTACAGAGTTATAATAAGTGTCTTCTAATTCAATTTTAAATATTTTTACAATTGTTTTTTTATTTACATCTTTTATATACCTAAGAGGGGATTCTTCAACAAAACCACCTACAAAAGGAGAGTTTTTGTTATATCTTGCAAATGAGTAGAGAATGTCTGGGTTTTCACTAAAACTCAAAGATGCGTGGTTATAGTTATATTTAGTTACCATTCGTATAAATTTTCCAATTTTAAAAGGCGTTTCTAAGAATACCACATAAATTGCTTTTTTATTTGAAGAGTTATAGTCACTCATTTATTAATCAATCACCTCATAATTTTTAATCATAATTTTATCGTTTTCTACATCTAATAAATATTTTTTATTTTCTTTTACATTTCCTTTAATATATTCTAAAGCAAGTAGATCTTCAATATTATTTTGGATTGCACGTCTTAAAGGTCTAGCTCCAAAGCTACTATCAAAACCAACTTTTGCTATATATTTTACAACATTATCAGTGTAATCAAATAGTATATGTTTTTGAGAAGTTTCGTCTTTTAATTCATCTATTAGTATCTTTGCAATTTTCTCTATATCATTTTGTTTTAACTTATTAAATACAACAATGTTATCAATTCTATTTAAGAATTCTGGTGAAAAATACTCTTTTAAAGCATCTGATACTTTGCTTTGTAGCAAATCTTCTTCAATTTTAGCATTAGCAAATCCGTAGCTATCACTTTTAAAGTTTGTTCCAAGGTTTGAAGTAAGAACTATAATAGTATGTTTAAATGAAACACTCTTTCCTTGTGAGTCAGTTAATTTTCCTTCATCTAATATTTGTAAAAGCATATTGTAAATACTTGGATGTGCTTTTTCAATTTCATCAAATAATACAATGCTATAAGGATTTCTACGAATTTTTTCTGTTAATTGACCTGCCTCATCATATCCAACATATCCTGGAGGTGCTCCAATTAGTTTTGAAGTAGAGTGGGCTTCAGTATATTCAGACATATCTAGTTTAATAACAGCATCTTTGTTATCAAATAGTTCATATGCCAAAGTTTTTACAAGTTCTGTTTTACCAACACCAGTAGGACCCACAAAGATAAATGAAGGTGGTCTTTCAATGTTTCTTATATTAGCTCTTTTTCTTAAAATAGCGTCAGATATAGA
Source organism: uncultured Clostridium sp. (assembly GCA_905204915.1). GTDB lineage: Bacteria > Bacillota > Clostridia > TANB77 > CAG-465 > CAG-465. The sequence continues at coordinate 8,370 of CAJLBR010000035.1, read as the reverse complement.
TTTTATAGCAGCATCTTGACCAACTATTCTTTTCTTTAACGTATCTTCTAAGTTAAGTAATTTTTGTGTTTCTTTTGTTTTTAATCTTGTTACTGGAATTTTAGTCCAAAGCTCGATAACTTTAGCAAGATCATCAAATGTTACTTTTCTAGGTTTAGATTTTTTATTTAGTTCATCTAATTCTTTTTGCAATTTGCATTCAGTTTCTTTTAGTTTTGCTAGTTTTTCAAAAGTTTCAACTTGAGAAGTTTCGTTAGTATCTGTATCATTTGCATTAATATCGCCAATTTCTTCAATTTCATCTTTAACATCTGATAATTGTTTTTCTATTTTTTCAATTCTAGATAAAATTACATCGTCAAGATTTACTCTAGCTGATGCTTCATCAATTAAGTCAATTGCTTTATCAGGTAAAAATCTATCATGAATATATTTATCAGAAAGTATAGCAGCATCTTTTAAAACTTCATCAGATATTTTTACTTTATGATATTCTTCATAATACTCTTTTATTCCTTTTAAGATGTTAACACAATCATCTATAGATGGTTCATCTACTAAAATTGGTTGAAATCTTCTTTCTAGTGCAGTATCTTTTTCAATATATTTTCTATATTCTTTAAGAGTGGTAGCACCAATAAGTTGAACAGAGCCATTAGCTAAAGCTGGTTTTAACATATTGGCAGCATTCATTGAGTTATCATGCTCAAGACCACCAACGATATTATGAACTTCATCTATTGCAAGTATAATATTTCCAAGTGATTTACATTCATCGATTAATCCTTTTATTCTAGATTCAAATTGACCTCTAAATTGAGTACCAGCAACTAGTGATGTCATATCTATTAAATAAACTTCTTTTGAAATTAGTTTACTTGGAACTTCACCTTTGGCAATGGCAATGGCTAGAGCATTTACGATTGCAGTTTTACCAACACCTGGTTCACCAATTAATGCTGGATTATTTTTACTTCTTCTATTTAAAATTTGAATCATTCTTTCAAGTTCTGCTTCACGACCAATTACTCTATCAAGCTTATTTTCACGAGCTTTTTGAGTTAGATTTTCACCGAATGTATCTAAATATTTAGTCTTTTTACGAGCTTTTTTAGAAGCGCCAAAATCTTTTTTATTAGATGAAGTAGAAGAAGTGTTTTTTACACTTTCTGATTCTGAATTTTCATCATTTGATTTTTTATTTTTGAATGGCATAAAATTACTAAATAAATTAGGAAATCCAAATCCTTTTGAATTACTTGGCTCTTCATTGTCATCATCTAAAGAATCTTCTGACATAGAAAAATCGTTTAACATACTGTCAAATTGTGCAGTCATGTTTTCCATATCTTCTTCAGACATATTTGACATTTGCTTCATTAGGTTAGATATTGGATCTATCCCTTGCTTTTTAGCACAGTCAACACATAGTCCTGTAGACTCTCCAGTTGACTTTCCGTCTTTGTCTAATTTATTTATAAAAATAACAGCCATATTTTTTTTACATACTGAACATAGCATAAATTTATCATCTCCATTAATCTGCTAAATATAGCAAGTAAAGTATAGCATAAAAATAAAAAAAACACAAGGAAAAAATTAAATGTAGAAGAGTCTATAAAATTAGTTTATAAATATAAAAAACACCAGAAGTTAATCTGGTGTTTTTAGTGTTATGAGAATAGATGTTAATTAATAACCGTTGTAATACTTGTGGTTATATTCCTTTTTTCTTTCTCTTTCTTTTTTCGCTTCTTCAACTGGATCAAAATCTTCCCATTTGTTCTTGAGAAAATTGTACCTTCTGTTAGGCTTCTTTGGAATAAGGATAACTTTTCCTCCGCCGTTAGAAGATGTGTTGTTGTTTGCGTTTGATCCGTTTGAAGAATTCATGTTTGCCATAATTTTGGCCTCCTATTGATTAATTATAACTTTGGTTTAGATACGTATATATCTATGTTAACATAAAAACATTTGAAAGTCAATAAATTTGATTAAATTTGGCATAAATATAGAATTTTTTTGAATGTTTTGATATAATTACTCAAAATGTGGTGATAAAATGGAAAATGAAAATTTAGAAAAAATTGTTGAAGCAGTTTTATTTGCTCTTGGTAGGGAAATAACCCCAAATGAATTATCTGCAACATTAGAGGTTGAAAAGGAATATGTAATAGAGGCAATTGAAAAAATAGAGAAGAAATACTGTGGTGATTCAGGAGTTATTTTAGTAAAAGTAAAAGATGCTTATCAACTAGTTACAAATAAAGATTATTATAAATTTGTTAATAAATTTGTTGAAAATACTAAAAGACAGAATTTATCTACATCTGCACTTGAGACTTTAACAATAATTGCTTACAATCCAAAAATAACAAAATCTGAAATAGAAAAAATAAGGGGAGTAAATAGTGACTTTGCTGTTGGAAGACTATTAGAGTGTGGGCTTATTGAAGAAGTTGCAAGACTTAATTTACCAGGAAGACCAGCAGCTTACGCTGTAACAAGTGAATTTTTAAAATCTTGTGGAGTGAATAGTGTGGAAGAACTTCCAAATTTTGAAGATGTTAGAATAAATGATGAGCAGTTATTAGTTTCTGATTTTGAAAATAAATCAGAAGAAAGTGATAATAAAAATAGTTAGTGGTGATGTAAGTTGGGATTACAAATAGTTCTTGGCGTTTCTAAAACAGGAAAGAGTACATACATATATGATAATATAAAAAAAGACATTTCAGAAAATGAAAATGTCTTTTTATTCGTGCCTTCTTTTATGAAAGTAAAGGCTGAAGAAGAATATATGAAATTCTTAAGTACAAATGGTCTTATAGGAGTAAACATAACTACAATACAAGATTTTATAGAAAATAAATTAAAAAAATATAATTTTAATTTAGATAAAAAGTACTTATCAAATATAGATAAAAAATTAATACTTTCTAGCATAATAAAAAATGAAAAAGATACTTTTAAAATGTTTTCTAAGGTTGTTAATAAGCCAGGATTTATAAATTCACTTTCAATATACATGGATTTAATTAGAAAAAGTAATATTAATATAGAAGAAGAATTACCAAGTTTAAAAAACAAATTATTAGAAAGTAAGTTATCAGAATTAATTTCAATATATAAAAAATATGAAAGTAAAATGTCTGAAAAATATGTGGATTATGAAGATGAAATGAACATTTTTTTGGATAACATATTAAAACTTGAGTTATCAAATAGAAATGTCAAAATATATTTTGACGGTTATAACAATTTTAATAAAAGTGAATATCTTTTTATAGAAAAATTATTAAAAAATAAGTTTGAATTAACTATTTCATTATGTACAGATATAATCGATGTAAATGACGTATACTCTGGAGAAACCCTTGATATTTTTAGTACTGCAAATAAAACATATTTAAAACTTTTAAAGCTTGCAAACAGTTCAAATGTTGAAGTAAGGAATATGGTACTAGATAATTGTTATTTCAATGGAAATAAAGATGTAAAATTTTTATCAGATAATTTATTTAAATTAAAATCAGATAAATATAAATCAAAATCAGAAAATATACATCTTGAACTTCTTACAAGTCCATATGATGAAGCTAAATACATAGCTAAAAAAATTAATCAAAAAATAAAAGAAGGATATAGATATAATGATTTTTTAATTTATACGACTAATATAGACGAGTATGAAGATATTATAAAAAGAGAATTTTATGAATATAAAATACCATTTTATTCTAATGTAAATTACAATATGCTAGATAGTGTTTTAGTTCAATATATAATTAGGCTCTTAGATATAGTAGAATCAGGTTTAAAATCTGAAAATATTATAAGTATTCTAAAATTAGGATTAAATGACTTTGAGATAGAGGATGTAAGTATATTAGAAAACTATATAAAAGAATTCAATATATATAGCTTTAACAAAGAATTTCAAAGAAATAATAATGGAAATAGTGAATATTTATATGATTTAGAAAAAATAAATAAACTTAGAGAAAAGGTAATTACTATATTTGATAAATTTACTAATATAGATAAAAATGATATAGAAATATTAACAATTGGAAAATGCATATATGAACATTTAAATACTGAAAATGTTTTTGAAAATTACGATAAAAATATTAACGAACTTAAAGAAAATCTAAATTATGAAGTACAAAAAAAGATAGCTGTATCAGATCAAATATGGGATAATTTAGTTACAATATTTAATTCAATGTATAAAGTTTATGAAAAAGAAAGCCTTGATATAAGAAATCTTAAAGAAATAGTGTTAATGTTAATTAATACCGTAAATTTAAAAACAATTCCGGAGACTATGGATCAGGTTGAACTAGCAGATATTAATGGATATTCGGCTAGTCCAAAAAAGCAAGTGTTTTTTGTAGGAGTAAATGAAAATAAATTTCCAAATATTTCAAATCAAGATATTTTGCTAAAAGATAGTGAATTAGAAATTCTAGAAAAGAAAGATATGTTTTTAAAAGAAACAGTAACAGACAAACAAAAATTGGTTGAATTTAATATATATCAAGCAATTAATAATGTATCAGAAAAATTGTATGTGCTAATTCCATCAATTGATGCAAATCTTAATACTTTAAGAAAATCTGCTATGGTATCTTCTATAGAAAAAATAATGAATCTTAAGGTAGAAGGAAGCGTTACAAAAGAAGACGATAAGTTAGACATTTATTCTACGTCTAAAGATGAAATTTTTGAGAAAGTTATCGATATCATTATAAATAATAAGCTTAGTGATTATGATTTAAAAACAATAAAAGAAATATATAAATTCTTCAAAAATGATGAAAAATATGGAAAAATATTAGCATACGTAAAAGCGATGATAATTTAAATAAAAAAAGCATAGAGAATATTTTTGGAGAAGAATTAGAAACAAGTGTATCTAAATTAGAGCTATTTAAAAAGTGTCCATTTTCATATTTTATGAACTATTCTTTAGGATTAAAAGAACAAAAAGAATTTCAAATATCAGTAATGGATATTGGAAGTTTTATGCATGAGGTATTAGAAGAATTTTCGTGCTATTTGACCCAAAATGAGATACCATGGCATTCATTATTAATAGAAGAGGAATTTCAAAAAGTAAGTAATAAGTTAGAAGAAATAATAAATAGCAAGTTTAATAAAATATTAATTAAAAATGAGGAAAATGTAAGATTTTTTATATTAAAAAATAGACTATACAACACTATGAAAAAAGTGGTGATGGTTATTGCAACAAGTTTCAACCAAAGTGAATTCTTACCAGCGGGCTATGAAATAAGTTTTTCAAATAATTCAGTGCTTGCGCCTATAAGAATAAAGATTGGCGAAAATTCGTTTATGAATATAATTGGAAAAATTGATAGGGTAGATAAATATGTAAACGAAGATACAGAATATGTAAGAATAGTAGATTATAAGTCTTCTGCAAGGGATTTGAATTTGGATGATATTAAAGAGGGAATATCATTACAATTAGTGACTTATCTTGATGCATATATTAAAAATACCCAAAAGAATAATAAAGATAAGAAAATTATTCCAGCAGGAATGTTATATTTTAATTTATCAAATAATTTGGTAAATATAAAAGAATTTACTACAGATGAAGAAGAAATAAAAAATGAAGTCGTAAAAAAATTAAAGTTAAAAGGTATTTTTTTAAGTGATGTACAAATACTAGAAAAAATGGATAAAAATTTTAAATCTAAAAATAGCTTTATAGATATAACTGCAAGAAGTTTAGAAAATAAAAATAAAGCCTTGAAAGAAGATGAATATGAATCACTTTTAAAAGAAACGGAAGAAATATTAAAAAATATCGGAAAAGAGATTATGGCAGGAAAAGTTAAAATAAAACCAAATAAGAAAGCTGATTACTGCAAGTATTGTAAATTTTCCGATGTTTGTAGGAAAGATATTTGTTTATAATACTTGATTAATTTTTTATTATTGTGTAATATTATAATGTATGAAAATTACAAAAAGGGGTAGATAATATGAGAAAAAAAGAAGGTATTTCTCTTATAGTACTTATAATTACTATAGTAGTTGTTTTGATATTAGCTGCTGCTGTAATTATGAATCTTACTGGTAATAATCCAATAAATAGTGCAAAAATTTCAAAAGTATGTACAAATTACGATAATATAAAAACAGACATAGCTTTGTATATAAATAATGCAAAAGTAGAAACTAAATCATATTTTACAACAGAAGAAATATTAACTGGTACTGGAAGTGTTAGAAAAGGAATAGATCTTTCTAACAGTAAAGCTGAAAAAAATGATGATGGAAGAGATACATGGAATGCTGGAGGATATAAACTAATAAATAAAGACAAATCTCAAAATATTAAATTAAATAATAATAAAGTTGTAGAAGCTTATAAAATTCCATCAGATAAATATAAAGAACTTGTTAACAAATTACCAGAAACACCAACTTCTGATAGTGAATGGTATATAGACATTAATACAAATGTATACTTGGTATATGAAAGTTTAGATAAAATTCCTAAGTGGTTAAGAGCAAAGGCAAAAGACACTAAAATAACTGATGATGTTACACTTTCTATGTTCCTTGCAATAAAAACTACTGATGATGCAGATAATACAACGGAAGGTAGTGATACTGAAAAGATAGAATATGATGATTATACACCAAGTGATATTTTTGAAGTAGGAAGCGATGGTTCATTAAAAATTAAAGGATCAGGTACTTTACCTTCAAATCTTCAAATACCAAGTAAAATAGGTGGTAATACTGTAACTGAAATTCCTAATGGATGTTTCCAAGGTAAAACAGAACTTGTAAATGTAAAACTACCAGATACTTTAGTTACAGTTGGTAATGCAGCTTTTTACGGATGTACAAATCTTGAAGATGTAAAATTCTCTTCAAGTATAAAGGAAATAAATGGACAAGCATTTTTCAATTGTGTAAAATTGAAGAAAGTAATTATTCCAGAAGGTGTTCAAACAATTGGTTCTGATTGTTTCTGTAACTGTTCAAGTGTTGAATATGTTTCATTACCAACAACTTTAAAACAAATAGGATCTAATTTCTTCAATAACACAAATGCAATAAAGAAAATTGCTATACCACAAGGTGTTATAAATGGAACAAATAATGTTGCTAATGTATTCCAAAGCAATAAAAATGTTATAGAAACTATTACATTTAACGGAACAATAACTTATATCGGTGATAGAGCTTTTTATGAACTTACAGGTTTAAAAAATGTTGAATTACCAAGTACAGTTACTTCTATTGGTTCTTGGTCATTTGCAAAGTGCGGAATGTCTTCTATTACTATACCTGCTTCAGTAACATCTATTGGAAGCAATGCTTTTGCTGAAGGAAACTTTACTAATTTAATTTTTAAAGGAAGTATTCCTAGCGGACAAAAATGGGGAGCAAATAATGCAACTTTAACAACTGAAAAGTAAAAAATATATTATGGTAATAAAAATATAGTATTTTCTTTAAAATAAAGGGCAATAAAACTTTGGATAAAATTGTACAAAATTTTATTCAAAGTATTGCCTTTTTTTCTATTTATTTTTTTTACAATTTGGCTCCAAACACTTGCATTTATTTGAAAAAACGATATAATATAGGTAGATGTATTTAGATGTAATAATAAATAAAATATAGACGTTGAAAATAAGGAGAGGGTTAAAAGTGGCAGATATAGTTTTAAGTTCAAAAAAGAAAATAAATCTTTTCGATAGAGTTATACAAAGCGTAGTAATATTAGTTAATATGAGCAAAATGAATCATGCTATTGATGAGCATTTAGCTGTTATGCGCAAAGAAGAAAGAGAAGATCAAAAAGTATACCAAGAGAATATCCTAAGAGAAATAGTTTTTGTTAAATATCAATATGACATAATGCAAAGAGAAATGTATGAGTTAAAACTTAATTATCCAGATGAAATAGTAGAAAACATAAATTCTACTGACAAGATAGAAAGATTAAAGTTACAAAAGGCATTTCTAGAAATGGAATATGATAGAGTAACAAATTCAAAATTTAAATCAAAAGAGGATATAAAATTTTCACTTCTTGCAATTTCATCAGCAATTGAAGAAGTAAAACAAAATATCAAAGATGAAGGTAAATCAACAAGATACAATAAAGTAATAAAATTATGCGAAGACATTGACACAAAGATTCAAACAGAGGAATATACTGATGATTTATATAAAGAATTCTTTGATACTGTTGATGAATACGTAAGTTATATCAATGACAATTATGACATTTCAAAACTTCCATCAGATGAAAGAGAATTAATTGAATATGTTATAGAAACAATGATTAAAGGTATAGAATCAGATATT
>CAJLBR010000034.1 GCA_905204915.1 uncultured Clostridium sp. | reverse complement strand
TGGAGTCGGAGACAAGAAAAACCTCCTTAAAGCAAAGCAATTATGGGAAGGACTTAACAGTCTTGAAAAAAAGGGGGCAGAAAGTTCGTACGGTAGTACAAGTAGGACTTTGAACATTAGAATAAGAAATATAAATGCCGTTATGGAAGTATGTTTCGAAGGAGATTCTAAAGAATTTTTTCAGTTCAGAAAGGTACATAAAGTTAGACAACATTTATTTAATGATGATTCAAAATTTATAGATCTAGATAAAATAATTAATGAATCTCATGAAAAAGTAGAGCAAAAGTCCGATATAAAAATAAACTATAATGAAATTCAAAAAGAAATTGGTAAAATAATTTCTAAGCTTACAGAAATAGGACTTAACAAAGAAGAAATAGGAAACGTTCTAGAAGATGCTATAAAAGATTGTTTAAAAGGAAACTAAATTAGTTTCCTTTTATTTTTATCCCAATTATTTTTAGAAATTCTAAAGCTTGAATTTCATCCATTATGGCACCTTTTAAATCCTCTAAATAACATGTAATTTCATCAATTTCAGAATTTGAAAAATCTATACCTTTTAATTTTGTTCCAGAAAAATTAGCATAAGATAAATTACACATATTATAAATTGTTTTTGAAAGATTACAATTTCCAATGTATGCACCTGAAAGATTGCTTTGAAGAAAATTGGTAGATTTAATTGAAGAATCATCAAGTGTTAAATTCTTCATAATACACTCTTTAAAAGTACAGTCAGTTATAAAAGAACCGCTTAAATTAGAATAACTTAGTTTGCAATTTATGAAGTTACAATTTTTAAAATTTGCTTGTTTTATAGTGTTACCGGATAAATTACATTCACTTAATGTGGAGTTTTTTATATAAATTTTGGGAATATCACAGTTTATAAATTGTACTTTTTCTAAATTGCAGTTTATTATTTCAACATTATCAGCAGTTATGTTTTCAAATATTTTTTCTTTTAAAGTTAAATTTTCTATCACAGGTTCATCAGTAATTTCAAAATTTTCCTCAGTCATAATACCACCTAAGTAAAGTATATAGTTTTTTTTACGTTAAGTCAATATATGTCAAAAAAACTAGAAATATATACTAAAAAAGTTGTAAACTTATAAATAATGTTATATAATTTTACTATGTGATAAGGGGGATATTATGGAAGTTTTAGATCATAAATGTCCATCGTGTAATGCTAAGCTACCTTTTAATCCGGAAACTCAAAGATGGGATTGTCCGTATTGTGGTGGTTCATTTGCGTTGGAACAGTTAGAAGAAAATGAAAAGAAGCAAAATGCACCGGAATCTTCTTTTGCAAAAAAGAGTAATGTAGACGCAGATGTTTACGAATGTCCAAACTGTGGCGCTCAAATAATAACTGATGAAAATACCACTGCTACATTTTGTGTATACTGTGGAAGTACTAGTATAGTAAAAAATAAACTTCAAGATGAATTTAGACCTGTTGAAATTATACCTTTTGCTAATACTAAAGAGCAAGCAATAGAGATGTTTAAAAAATTCAAAAAGGGAAAACTATTTGCTCCAAAAGACTTTAGTAAAGAGGAAAATATTCAAAAGCTTACAGGGGTTTATATACCATTTTGGGTATATGATTGTTCTGTAGAAGGTGATATAAATGTAACTGCTAAAAATATAAAAACTTGGAGAAGTGGTGACTATAAATATACAAAAACAGATGAGTATTTTGTAAGACGTGCTGGTAACATGAAATTTATTAAAGTGCCAGTTGATGGCTCTACAAAATTTGATGATGATACTATGGATTCAATAGAACCATTTTATTATGATGGTTTAAAAGAATTTAGTATGTCATATTTATCTGGATTTTTGTCAGAGAAGTATGATGTTGATAAAGTAGCAGCATCTAAAAGAGCGCACGATAGAGTTGCCAAATCTACTATAGATGAATTAAAAGCAACAGTTAAGGGATATTCAACAATTAACGTTACAAAATCAAATGCTAAAATAGATACAACTAAATCTGAATATGTTTTGTTACCAGTTTGGATGCTAAACATTAAATATAAAGATAAGATGTATTTATTTGCAATGAATGGTCAAACTGGAAAAATGGTTGGAGATATTCCAATAGATAAGAAAAAAATGTGGCTAACTGCTATTGGAACTTTTTTAGGATCTACAGCTTTAGTTTCACTTATAACTTTTATAGTTAGATTGTTTATGTAGGAGGAAAAATATGAAAAAGAGTAAAATATTTATGATTTTAAGTTTTGTTTTTGCCTTTATTCTTTCAGCAAATGTTTTTGCTTCTACAAACACTGAGGTAAGAACAGCTGATGATTTAAAAATTAGAAGTGACATTACGGTTAATTCTACTGTTAGAGAGGCTGCTTTGAGTACTCCAAAAGTTGATGCATCTGAAAAAGTTTATGACTTTGCCGATTTATTAACTGATGAAGAAGAACAAGATTTATATGAAAAAATTACAAAATTTATTAATAAAACTAAAATGGATATGGTAATTGTAACAATAGATGAAAATAATAAAAATTCTTCAATGGATTATGCAGATGACTTTTACGATTACAATGATTTTGGAGTTGGTAGCAACCATGATGGTATCTTATTCTTAATTGATATGGATAAGAGAAATATGTGGATTTCAACAACTGGTAAAGCAATTCAAAAATATAGTGATGCAAAGATTGATTCTATATTAGATTCAACATATGATAGAATATCAGTGCAAGATTATTATGGATGTGCAAAAGCTTTCATTAACGATGCTACTCCAAAATTTCCAATTATTCAAATAGTTTTAGTTTGTTTAACTGGCACAGCAATCTTTATTGGAATAGCATGTTCAAAACATAAGACTGTAAGAAAAGCAGTTCAAGCAAAACAATATTTAGATAAAGATAGTTTTAAATTAACAGAAAATGAAGATAGATTTGTGACTACTCACACTTCTAAAGTTTATGATCCACCATCATCATCTGGTGGAGGATCTTCTAGTCACTCTTCTAGTAGTGGTTCTTCACATGGTGGAGGCGGAAGAAGCTTCTAATAAAATTATCCAAATAGATTTAGATTAAAAATATAAAAAATTACATTAAAGCTCCTAAAAAGGGGCTTTTTTTTATTTATATATATAAATATATATTGAACAATCTTTAAATTTGTTATAACATAATAGAAAATGTATATTATGGGGGATTATATGAAAATTAAATTGAATTTTGTATTTGTTATATCTATGCTTACTATTTTTATAAGTAGTTTTGTGTATGCTAGTAGCAATATAAAAGGGGATATAAACTCAGATGGAAAAGTAGATTTAGTTGATGTTTTTTTAACTTATAATCATTATTTAAAAAATGGTAGTTTGACAGCTGATAAGAAAGCTATATCTGATATAAACTCAGATGGAAAGGTAGATTTGTTAGATGTATTTTTAGTATATAATGTATATCTAAAATCTCAAGATGTTTTGGCCACAAGTATCAGTATAAACCCAAATGTTAAAACATTAGAGGTAGGAGAAAGTTTTTCATTAAATGCTACTATTTTACCGGCCAATACTACTAATAAAACTATAACTTGGGAAAGTAGCAATAATAAAGTTGCAACAGTTAACTCAAACGGTGTTATTACAGGTATTAATTCAGGAAATTGTACTATTTTTGCAAAAACACAAAATGGCAAAACAGCTCAGTGTTTGGTTACTGTAAATACTGATAAAGCTCCTGAAATTACGGTATCAAGTTCTGATGATAGTGTAATACTTGCAGGATCTGAAGTAACGTATACAATAAAAGTAGCTGATTCAAATCTAAAATCTGTAGATAAAAGTAAGCTTACATTTTCAGATAGTGGAGACGGGTATGATGATAAAACAGTAAATTATATTACAACTCAAATATCCGATTTTGATTATACTACTAATACAATGAGTGTTACAGTAAAGACTAAGGATGATACTGATGCATGTGGTCATTTAACACTAAATATAGAAGAAGGTTTTGCTGTAGATAGTAACGGAAATAAAAATAGTAAATTTACAAGAAACGATTATGTTGCAAGCTTAAATTCTTCAACAGCTGAAGGTTTAATTAGTGCAGTCGTTGGTGTTGGAAATTCATTTTATATTAAAAATTACGATTTTTATATAGACGACCAAGTTAAAGAAAAAGATAGAACAACTAATGAGTACACTTTTTCAGGTCTTTCAACAGGAACTTCTTATAAAATTACGGTAAATGTTGAATTTTATACAGGAAAATCTAATGATAATACACTTAACGGATACATAGAAAAATATGTAAGAGTTTTTCCAACTAGTGGAGCAGAAATATATTTTATAGATGTATCTGAGGATCCTAAAGCAACTAATAGCAAATCTGCTGCAGATGCTATATTTATAAAAACTGCAACCGGAAAAACTATACTAATAGATTCTGGATATAGTGCTAATAATTCAGATCTTAACACAAAAAATGGTGGAACTGTAATTACTAATTTCTTAAAGAACGAATTAAAATTTAATGGAAATAAAATAGATTATTTTATTTTAACACATTATGACAGTGATCATATAGGAGGATTTTCTACATTAATAAAGAATTATTCCTTTGATAATATAGTAGTAGGATGCGTTTCTGAAACATACAGTTCAATATCTACTCCCTTAAAAACAGTTTTAGATTATGGCAAATCAAAAAATCTTATTACTGTTACAGCAGGAAATTGTATTAAGATAGATGGATGTATGCTAAATATATTTAATCCATATCCACATAGTGATATACCAGATAAATTCTATGATAGTATATATACAGAAAGCGGTACGAAATCGGCTACTGGCTATAGACAAGGAGCATTTAATTATAAAAATTCTTCATCTTCACTTTTACAAGTTGGAAGTGCTCCATATTATCAAACAACTCATACTAAACAAAATAATCAATCTGTTATAGTGAAACTTATATGTGGTTCAAGAAAAATGCTATTTATGGGAGATGCAGAATTTTTTACTGAAGAAATATTACTTGGAAAAGTAAGAGATGAAATAAATTTAGCAAATAATTCAGTAGAATTTACAAGGCCTAGTGGAACAACTAGCGAAGGAACTACTGGAAAGTATGGATATTTAAGTGATAGCACTGGATTACCAGTAAGATTCTCTAGTGGATATAATAAAGGTAACTCTCCAGATGCTAACATAGTTACTACAAATTTAAATTTAGTAAAAGATATAATGGTAAGTGAGGGACTTAAAACAACATCCCAAGTTGAATCTAAATATCATCTATCAAGATTAACTAAAAAAGATATAACAGCTCAAGTGTTAAAAAAGGGTCATCATGGAGTAAAGAATACAACATCTGAACAATTCTTATTTGCAGTTAGTCCAAATAAAATAATATCAACTGGATCTGCTAAATATGGATCTTCTCTAATCAGTTATTTGGATTATGGAGTAGATTTTAGAGTTAGAAAATATTATGAAAATACAGCAAGTGGTGCTGAATCATCTGTAAAAGATAGCTTAAAGTTAGTAAAGAGTAATAAAGTTGGAAATCAAAAATATGGACTTCAAAATAATTTGCATACTATAAATTCTCAGTCATATTATAAAGCTAACTGGTTTTATTCTGTATATGGACCAAGTGAGCATAAATTTACAGACGATGAAATATCAAGTAGTTCTAAAATGACAAGCAATCCATACAAATCATATATAAAAATTTCAACAACTAATGGATTGGCATGGATTGGATATTCAGATATTTCAAATTATATACATGATATGCAGTACTATTATACTGATAAATGTTCTACAAAGAAGGCAACAAACTAATTGAAATAATAAAATAATATAAATATAGGAAGTATTAAGAGTATTTCCTATATTTTTTTATGCAATAAATTTAGACATGCAAGATTTGTAAAAAAAAGCATAAATATGTATAGAAAGGTAATTTTAGGAGGTATTTTATGCTTTTATCATTTTTACAATCTATGTTTTCTCATATTTTCTTTTTATTTGGATATATACAAAGTTCGAATTTATTTCCAGAGCCCCTTAGTAAAACTGAAGAAGAATTTTACTTGAGAAAATATTTCGAGGGAGATAAAGAGGCAAGAAACAAATTAATTGAACATAATTTAAGATTAGTAGCACATATTGCTAAAAAATATGAAGGAAAAGGCCAAGAGATGGAAGAGTTAATATCTATTGGTTCAATCGGATTAATAAAGGCCATAAATAGTTTTAAAGGAGAAAAAAACTATAAGATAAGTACATATGCTAGTAAATGCATAGAAAATGAAATTTTAATGCATATAAGAGCAACTAAAAAGCAAAAATCAGAAGTTTCAATGAATACTATAATTGGAACGGATAAAGATGGGAATGATATGGAATTAGTAGATACAATCGATTCAGACCAAAAGGATGCGATAGATACTATATACAATAAAATGGTTACAGTCCAAGTAAAAGAATTTATAAAAAATAAATTACCAGAAAGAGAAAAATATATAATGACTTTAAGGTATGGATTAGATGGCAATATACCCAAAACACAACAGCAAATAGCAGATGAACTTGGAATTTCACGTTCATATGTTTCTAGAATTGAAACAAAAGTCCAAAATAAATTAAAAAAATGTATAAAATGGGAATAAAATCTTTTAGATTTTGGGGGTATAGTAACAGTGATTTATTACTATATATGGGAGTTGTATTACTTTGTAAGATGCCATAAGAATCTTTTTTATTTATTAGATAATAGTCTGCTTTATAATTTCGAGGGCATAATGTGTCTTGAAACAATATATATATTAAAAAATATTTTGTTAAGAAACTAGTTAAAATTCAGGTCGTGATTATATATCACAGGATAAAGTTGATAAATGAAATATACAATAAAAAGAAAAAAGTAAATTGCTTCTTCTTTTAGTTTTTTTATTGTCGCATAGTGAATATTATTATCATAGTAGTTAATTGATTTATTCTACACAATTATACAACTTTACTTTTATGTTTGATTCTATTTTTTAATTATATAAAATGTTTACCTATATTGAAAGGAAATATTTTGTCGAATTTTGTAAAGTTGTGTTGAAATCAACACTAATACTTGACATTATTTTTGGTTTATAATATACTTCAAAAAAAGGAGGTATATATATGAGCAAAAAAATTTTTATAGTAGTATCTATCATATTTGTTATGATTATAGCATCACTTATTTATTATATACATATTATTACACCAACTGAAGAATACGTTTCATTTGAAAATAGAATAAAGTATTTTTTTAACATAGCGGATAACGGCAACGAAGTTGTTTTTATTAAATATAACTCTGAAGGAAAAATATATTCTGAGGCAATATATACATTTGAAAATAATTCACTAAAAAATTTAACTAGGGTGCAATATTGTAATTCTATATTACAGGCAAAAATGGATAAAAAATATCCTACAGATAATACTGCCAAATGCTATAGAGATAAGAATAAACTTATATATACTTATGATAATTACGATCTATATGGAAGTAGCAAAGATGTAGTATTACAATCATTAAACAGTATTATAGAAAACAGTGATAAATAAAACATATAATAAAAAAGAAGAAGTAGAATTTTCTACTTCTTCTTTTAGTTTTAATAATTGCTAGCAACAGCACCTATTCCTATTGTAGCGGTTGGCTGACTGCTTCCTTCAACCCAAGCAACAAACTTTATTCTAGCGTTTGCTGATATTTTAGCACCTGATATAACGGTATGAGTGCCGGAAGTGCCGGAAAACGATCCAGTTGCTACTTGAAAATAATTTCCGGATGAATTTTGCTGATATATCCGAACATAGACCTTAGATACACTGCCAGAATTAACGCTCACTACATTTGCTGAAACTGTTAGCCTTGTCCCTTCAAATTGCTTAATTCCAATGCATTCTGAGTCATTGGCAAAATCGTAGACCAATCCGCTCATGTAAACCCCTTGTCCTGCCGGAATAGACTGAGTAGAGATAGAATATGGATTAGAGGTGTTTCTGGTTTCATTTTCAATTGATTCTGCAGCTGAACAAGTAAATGAGAGTGATGTAAGGGATATAATGCATGCCATAACAAAAGATAAAATTTTACACTTTTTCATATTAATTCTCCTTTTTATAAAAGTTTACATTTAAGGTTTGTGATTTGAATATTATAATATCCCAATTATGGTGGACGGATAAAATTCAAAATGATTTCCTCCTTTACACTTAATAATTATAAGTATACATTTAAAATATACCCTTATATATTAACATCTTTTTTTCAAATTTCTACAGTTTAGACATTATTAGTGCTTTTTCGACAAAAACAAACAAAGTGTTTGAGAGTTTTGGTAGAAAATTGATTAAATATAATGAATTATTATTACGTAGAATTAGATGAGAATATTAGATATTAAATACTAATAGTTTGTCAATTTTGTAAGGAAAAGTGTTTAAATAACAATAAAACTTGACATTTTATGTTCTCTATAATATACTCAAAAAAGAGAGGAGGTATATATATGAGTAAAAAAGTTTTTATAGTAGTATGTACTATACTTGTTATTATTATAGCATTACTAGTTTATTGCATATATATTACTAGACCAACCGAGGATTATATCACGTTGCCAGGTACCAAAAAGACATTTTTTGACTTGTCAGATAATGGTAATGAAATAGTTTTTACAATGTATAATTCTGATGGTAAAATATATTCTGAATCAATATATACATTTGAAAATGATTTGTTAACAAAGTTAACTAGAGTAGAACATTGTGATTCTATAGCACAGGCAAAAATTGATAAGAAATATCCTACAGATAATACTGCAAGTAAATGCTATAGAGATAAGAATAAACTTATATATACTTATGATAATTACGATCTATATGGAAGTAGCAAAGATGAAATATTACAGATATTAAACAATATTATTGAAAGTGTGGAAAGCACTGAAAATAGAAATTCATAAAATATGGAAATCATAGAAAGGTACACCTTGAGGTGTGCCTTTTTTCATATATATTCAATATAATATGAATATTACTTCACTTTTTTGACAAAATGTGATAAAATGTAATGTGCAGAGGTGAATTTATGGTTATTGGTATAGATATTGATGACACAGTTGCAAAATTTAGCGAAGCAGTTGAAAGGCTAGCTAAAGATTATGATGAAACCCTAAGAAATACCGGAAGTATAAATCCAGATATTTGGGTTACAAAAGGGAGATTTGATTGGTCAAAAGAAGAAATAGAAAAATTTGAAAGTTTTGCTTTTGAACAAATAATAGATTCTTTAGAAGTTAAGGAAATGGCAGTTGAATTTGTTAATAAATTAAAAGAAAATGGTAATACAATTTTATTTATTACTAAACGTTCAAAGCCGTTTTATAAAACACCTTATGAAAGTACAAAAAAATGGTTAGATTCTAAAGGATTTAAGTATGATAAAATAATTATTGATGCAGATTATAAGGCACCAATATGTCAAAAAGAAAAAGTTGATGTATTTGTTGATGATAGACATAGTATATGTTTGGAAGTCCAAGATGTTGGGATAAAATCTATAATGTATCTTAGCAAGTACAACAAAAAACATGTTTGTGAAAATGATGTAACAGTAGCAAAAGATTGGAAAGAGGTTTACGAGTTAATAAATAAAGGAGGAAAAAATGAAGTTTAAAAACTTTATAGGTCATTTTAATACAGTAAATAAACACCGTTGGTTAGTTTTTAAATTTGCCATAAAAGCTGGAATACCATTTAGGGGATTAATTCATGATTTGTCTAAGTATTCTTTTGAAGAATTTTTTAGAGGTGTTAAGTATTATCAAGGTACTTATTCACCAATTACAGCTGAAAAAAGAGATATAGGATATTCAACAGCTTGGTTACATCATAAAGGAAGAAATAAACATCATTGGGAATATTGGTATGATGAGTTTGCAGACATAAAAGCACCTGTAGTTCCATACAAGTATGCAGTAGAAATGGCATGTGATAGTTTATCTGCCAGTAAGGTTTATAACGGAAAAAATTGGACTCCTAAAAGTCAAATTGAGTACTGGAATAGAACAGCAAGTAAAAGAAAATTAAATTCCAAAATAGAAGCATTTTTAACCGAAGTATTCGAAACATGTGCTGAAGATGGAATTGACAAAACTTTTAAATCTAAAAAATTAAGAAAAATGTATGATAAATATGTTAATAATGAAGAAGAATAATAAAGGAGGAAATAAAAATGATAAAAATAGCTTTTTTTGATACAAAAGAATATGATAGAAAATTATTTGATAAATATAATGAGGAATATGGGTATCAAATAACTTATTTAGAATCAAAATTAAATAAGGAAACAGCACCACTTGCTAGAGGATATGATGTAGTATGTGTGTTTGTTAATGACGTTGTTGATAAAGAAACAATAAAGATTTTGGAAGAGGATGGCGTAAAATTAATAGCACTAAGATGTGCAGGATTTAACAATGTTGATATAGATAATATAGGAAATAAGATAAAAGTTGTAAGAGTTCCTCAATACTCACCTTATGCAGTTGCTGAACATGCGGTAGCTTTAATATTAAGTATTGACAGAAAAATATATAAAGCATATCAAAGAACTAAAAAGTACAATTTTTCACTTAATGGACTTTTAGGATTTGATATAAATGGAAAGACTGTAGGTGTAATAGGTACAGGAAAAATAGGTAAAGTATTTATAAAAATAATGAAAGGTTTTGGAACTAATGTAATAGCTTACGATCTATATAAGGATGAAAAGGCTGCTGAAGAATTAGGCTTTAAATATGTTGAATTAGATGAGCTTTACAGAGAATCTGATATAATTTCATTACATTGTCCTCTTACAAAAGAAACAGAAAAAATAATTAATGAAGAATCTGTAGAAAAGATGAAAGAAGGAGTTATAATCATCAATACTAGTAGAGGTAAATTAATTGATACAGATAGTTTAATTAATAGATTATCTACAGGAAAAATTGGTGGTGTAGGTCTTGATGTTTATGAAGATGAAGAAGAATTTTTCTTAAACGATATGTCTAACTCTTATATAAGAGATAAAGATTTATCAATACTTTTATCAATGCCTAATGTAGTTATAACTTCACACCAAGCATTCTTTACTAAAGAGGCATTAAATAAAATAGCAAGTGATACTTGCAAAAATATTAAAGATATATTTGAAAAAAATGAATGTGAAAATGAAGTAAAACCAAAGGCTTAATGCCTCTGGTTTTTTGTTATTATTTTCATTAATAACATTTAATTAACCATTAATAGCTACACCGGTATAATAGTGTTTTAAAATATCTCTATA
>CAJLBR010000033.1 GCA_905204915.1 uncultured Clostridium sp. | reverse complement strand
TAAAATAAAATTAGAATAATAAATACATATTGACATATAATAATGAAATTATTATAATAATAATTGGAATATGAAAATTATTTCAATTTAGGTTAAAGGGTGATATAGAATGAATGAAAAAATGTACGAAATTATAAAAAATAGAAAGGGATTTATTGCAGCCTTAGATCAAAGTGGCGGGAGTAGTAGCAAAACATTAAGAAGCTATGGAATATCTGAAGATAAGTACCAAAGTGAAGAGGAAATGTTTGAGCTAATACACGAAATGAGAAAAAGAGTATTTACAAGTAAATCTTTTACAAGTGAGCATATAATAGGTGCAATATTATTTGAAAAAACAATGCTTTCAAAAGTAAATGGTAAATTTACAGCAGATTATTTATGGGATGAAAAACAAATTGTTTCATTTTTAAAAGTAGATAAAGGATTAGCAGAAGAAAAAAACGGCGTAAAATTAATGAAAGAGATTACTAATTTTGATGAAGAATTAAAAGAAGCAAATGAAAAAAATATATTTGGAACAAAAATGAGATCTGTAATTTATGAGGCAAATGAAGAGGGAATAAAAGCAATAGTAGAACAACAATTTGAATTTGCTAAAAAAATATGTAGTTATGGATTAGTTCCAATTATAGAACCAGAAGTAGATATAAATTCTTCAGAAAAAGAAAAATGTGAAGAAATATTAAAGAATGAAATAAAATCTAAGTTAGAAAATTGGAGTTCAAATGATAAAATAATGTTTAAATTTACATTACCATCTAAAGCAAATCACTATTTAGATTTATATGATTATGATTGCGTTGTAAGAATTGTAGCGTTATCTGGAGGGTATGATATAAATAAAGCAGTAGAGTTATTGGAAAAGAATAATAAGATGATAGCAAGTTTTTCTAGAGCATTGCTTCAAGATTTAAATGTATCTCAAACAGAAGAAGAATTTGATAAAAAATTAAATGATGTTATTGTAAAAATTTATAATGCATCAATTAAATAATAATTATAAAATTAATGGTTTTAGGAGTCTAGAATCATTAATTTTTTTGTTATATTTTATATTATATTGCAAAAAAAATACTAATATAGTAGAATAAAAGTTAGTAGGAGTTATATATATATGAATGAAAAAAATAAAAATGTTTTTATAATTATTTTTATTATAACAACAATTATAGCTGCAGGAGTGGCAGTGTATTTTGGAATAAAATGTAATAATCTTAATAATGAATTAGCTTTAAAACAAGAGAGTAAGGAAGAAGTTGCATCTAAAAATGATGCCGTAGAAAATGAACAAAAAGAGCAAATTGAAGAAAATAAAGTTACTGAAAAAGTGGCAAAAGAATATGCTACAAATTTTGATGTAAATGCCGATAATTGCTTAAATAAGCAAAATGATAATGTAATATACTCTAAAGGTATTTATTTGACAGAGAACACAGCATATGGACTTTCCTGTACTGTTCAATCAGACAAAAGAAAACTTAGAATGAGTATTTCATGTTCAACATTCAATAATAGCTTTAATCAAAATATTGGATCTGGATTATTAGAAGGAGAATATACTTTTAATAAGAATATCGTTAAACTTTATTTTGGGGGAGCAGGAAACGGATTTCCAAACCAAAGTGAAGCAATATTCTGTGTGCTAGAGGATGGAACAGTATATTGCATGAACGTTTATAACGCTGCAATTAATAATAATTTTAATTCATTTGTTAAATTAGATGGCTTAAGTAATATTATAGATATTGGTGAGATTTTAGTAAATAGCAAAACAGAGCCTGGCGGATATGGCACAGTAGCAGCATTTAATAAGGACGGAAAATTTTACGATTTAACAGTTATGTTAAGAGAAAAAGGAATAATAAAATAAAATATAAATTTTGAATACATTTTATAAAATGTATACTTGAAATAATGTATAGTCTATTATATAATTTATAGAGTAAGGAAGATGTTTTTACACTTGTAGTGGGGCGAAGTATATTAATAAAAAAGGTTGTGCAAGTGACTTTAATATATATAGTCTTGTCGAATTCGATTACATCGATTCTCAAACGATGTTCTTCCTTACTCTTTTTTTATGTTTGGAGTACTGCTATGAGTTTAATAGAAAATTTAAATGATGAAAATAAATGGGATGAATTTTTAAAAACTAAAGAAGAATCAAATAATATTCCAAGTAAAGTAGTAAAGGAATATAGAGATTTTATTGATAATAAAAAGTATAAAGCAATAACCACTTCAATATTAAACGGAGAATATGAATTTTCACTTCCAAATAAGGTATTGATTGGAAAAATGGGAAAATCAAAAAAAAGAGTTGTTTATATCTACAAGGAAGATGAAAATTACGTATTAAAAATGCTTAGTTTTTTATTGTATCATTATGATGAAATGTTTTCGCCTAATTTATATTCTTTTAGAAAAAATAGTGGAGTAAAGAAGGCAATAAATAAAATAAGATCTTTGCCACCAAAATACAGAAAATTTGCGTATAAAGTGGATTTGAGTAACTATTTTAATAGTATTCCAACAGATATATTATTAAAAGAATTAAAGGAAGATTTAAAAGATGAAAAACTGTATAATCTGATAAACAGCCTAATTTCCAATTCCAAAGTAATATATAACGGTAATGTAATATTAGAAGAAAAGGGGATAATGGCTGGAGTTCCAATATCATCTTTTTTAGCCAATTATTATTTGAAGGATTTAGATTGGCATTTTTATAATCAAAATATTCTATATGCAAGGTATGCAGATGATATTATAGTATTTGGAAAATCAAAGGAAGAAATTGAAGAATATAGAAAAAATATAATTGAATTTATTCAAAAGAGAGGACTTACAGTAAACGCAGAAAAGGAAAAATTTTATAATGAAAGTGAAAAAATAGAATTTTTAGGATTTTCTCTAGAAAATAATGTTATAGACATAAATCAAAATTCTTTTAAGAAAATAAAAGGGAAAATTAGAAGAACTGCAAGAGGTCTTAGAAGATGGATGATAAAAAAGAATGTAAGTGGTGAAGTTACACTAAAAGCCATGAATAGAAAATTCAATCGTAAATTTTTTGGGAAGAATGAAAATGATTTAACATGGAAATCATGGTTTTTTCCAGTTATCAACACAGATGAAACCCTAAAGAAAATTGATAACTATATGCAAGACGAACAAAGATATTTAATTACCGGAGTTCATAATAAGAAAAATTTTGAAAAGGTTCCATATGAATTTTTGAAATCATGTAATTACAAATCATTGGTAAATGAATATTATAAATCTAAGAGTGAAAAAAATAAAATAGATTAAAGATAAAAGGAAAATTAAGAGACTACTTTTTAGTAGTCTCAAATAAAATCCTTTTATTTTTTTATGTGATAAACAATTTTAGTTGTACCATAGCAATCTTCTATTATAATGTAAGTATTAAGCTTTTCATATCTTACATCACTTGCTTTTAAGAATCCATCTTGTAGAATAGTAGAAATGAATTCTTGACTTGGTTCACCTTTATATTCGATAGTAACACGAGAATAACTTGAAGTTTCTCTTTTTTGTGGTTTGCTTAACATTTCGCCAGGATATTTAGGAAAAATGTTGTATTTTTCTGGTATAGGATAAGATCCATTATCACTTTTAAAAATATTACTAAAAAATCCCATATATAAACCTCCCTTATACATTTTATTATACATGTAATGTTACAAAAAATCAAATTAACTGACAATATTTTTTTATATTCATAAAACTTAAAGAATTTATTGAAATTTTTTTGTATATGTACTACAATAATGTATAGTATATTATGGAGGTTAGATATGAAAAATAGAGGAAGAAGTTTTGTTACAATAATATTTATAGTAACAACTATTGCTGCAGGCGTAGTAGCATTATACTTTGGAGTAGAGTATAGTAAAGTAAAAAATGAAAATCAATTAGAAAATAAGGTAGAGAGTACAGAAAGTAAAGCAGATGAGAAAACAGAAAATAAAGTAACTGAAAAGATAGTAGAAAAATACGCTAAGCCAGTTTCTTTAGATTCAAGTAAATGTATAAATAAATCTGGTGAATATAAAATTAATATATCAAATAATTCTAGCTATGTTTCATGTTATGTGAAAGATGAAGATTCTACTAAAGCAAGCATAACTGTTTATTGGAATACAGTTGCAGCAGCATTAGGAATAAATTCAAATAGTATAAAAGGAAATATTAGTACATTTGAAATTAGTTGTAGTGGAAAAATAATTGATATAGTTGGAACAACTTTTAAAAATACAGGAGATTATTTTACAGTTATGTTTTTACTAGATGATGGAAGTATCGAATACATTCCACTTAAGAAAGCCTTAAATGAAAACAATGTCATAAGTTATGGAAAAATTCCTGAAGTTTCTAATGTAAGTTATATAATACCGGATGTTTCATATGATAATGGTCACGTAGTTGTTGGTTTGAAGGATGATGGTTCATTTTATAATTTAAGCGAATTATTACTTGAAACTGGAAATTATAATTTCTAATTCTATAGTTAATAATATAATAGTAAAAAAATAAGCTAAGATATTTTCTTAGCTTATTTTTTATTTCTTATTAAGATTTTTTTCCTTTATTTTCCTTGATAGTCGGAGTTTCATAAGTTTCTGTTATAGCACCGCCATCTTTAGAAGAATCTTCTAATGTTGGCTCATCATCAAATACAATTTCAAAATCATCTGATAGAACTTGATTTGTAGCAGATGGCATATCAGAACTATTTGCATAAATTGTGTCATTTGCAAATGGAACTATAGGTTCATCTTCAAGAGCTTTCATTTTTTCATCTAATTTAGAAGTAGTATCAACATTGAATAGAATATCATCTTTTTTAGAATCAGAATCATTAACTTTTATTGTTGGTTCATCTGGTTTAGTCATCATGTATTTTTCAAAATTATACATATCTGTATAGAAAGGTTCTTTATATTTTGCGTCTAAGAAACTAGTTTTACCTTGTCCATATACTGTTTTACCAGCAGCATTTTTAGTTTTGTAATATACAGCCCCAAAACCTTGATCTTGTATTTTATATGCTTCAGCTCTTTCTTTCTTCTTTATTTCTAATGTTTTAGTTTTAACTAATTCTCCAGTAGAAATATTATATTTAGAAGATTCATCAGGCTTTTTCTCTTTACCAAAAGCTAGTTCCCAATATTTACTATCTTCTGGAACAGTATCACCAAACACTATTTGAGTTTTAGTATTGGCAAGTACTGTTTGTCTATAGTATCCTTGACCACTTTTTTCTAATTGTGATAAGTTCTGTAAAGCTACTGTAACACCACATCTATATTTTCTAAATAGTGTGAACATAACTTCCATATCTTTTGTAATATATTCAGGAAATTCATCTATGTATAAGAAGTGGGGAGTACGAGAATCTTCGTTTCCTTTTCTTCTTAAAACAGCATCTTGAAATTGCAATATGAAGAACATACCGAACGCTTTTGCTTGTATCATACCAAGATCACCTTTTCTAGAACAAGCTGTAATAACGCTACCAGTTTCAAGTGCTTTATCAAAGTCTAATATATTATTTTTTCCACAAAGTGCAGCTTTAAGTCCTGGGTTTCTGATTAAGTTATTAAGTTGTGTTATTGCACCATATAGGAATTTTTCTGTATCTTTTCTACCACTACCACGAGTTCCAGGAATTTCATATCCATTAATATTTAATGAAGGTTTGTAGAAATTCTTTTCGAAGTAGGCAATAAGTAATTTATATTTTTGTTCAAGTTCAGGAATTTTCTTCATTTCTTCAGTCATTTCTTCAACTTGATCAAAATTATATAGTAATTGTAACATATCTTCTAGACTGGCAATTTCACCATTATGAAGAATAGGGTACATTTCTTTTAATAATATAGATAAGTTTTGGAATGCATCAATTGTTACTTGAGTAAAGAATGGATCTGATTTTGAGCTTCCGCCACCGCCAGAGTTTTCATACATAGCATTTAAAACGTCTGCTACAATTGAAGCAACCTTTGCAGGATCCTCAATAGCAAATGGGTTAATACTTAAAGTTGTTTCAGGAGCTGCAGGGTCAATTGATAAAACATCTATATTAAAGTTTTTAGCAACTGATATAAAATTAGATATATAGTTACCATCATTTTCTACAACAGTTATACCAATATTTCTGTAAGTGATTTGGCCAGAAGAATTATCAACATATTGAACTAAAGGTTTTACTGCTGACATGAATTCATCTTCCATACCACGTTTTGGTTTTAAATAATTAAGTGAAAAGTTTCTATTAATGTATTCATTGTTAAAAGGTCCAGATATATAAGCAATACCTCTTTTTAACATAGAATAACCAATTTTTTTAGCATATTCTCTAAAGAAAAATTTCTTTTCAAGATCAAGTGCACTCATTGGTAAAAGTACAGTAGCAGTTTTACCAGTACCTGTAGCACCTTGAACTAGAGTAGCTTCATAACGTTTTTTCTCTGGTACTACTACAGGAATTGAAGAACCTTTTGCTTTACAAATAACAGTTTCGCAAGAAAATGCGCCATTATCTTTAGAAGATGATGTAGCATTAATTCCAGCAAAGCCTCCAATTGCTTTTGATAAATCTTCATCTCTGTATATCAATAGGAAGTAATCAACTATTTTAAATATAGAAATAAAAGGTCCAACTATACAAAGAGCCTTTAAGGCTGGTGCAAAAAGTTCAGGATAGTTTTCTAAAACCTGTTGATAATTAGGGAGCCTTTCTAAAACATACCAAGTACCAGAATTAATATAAGTACATGCAGCACCACCAACTATACAACCTAGAACGCAGCATGTAGCAATATACATTTTTATTTTTATATCATCACTTTTGGCAAGACCAGAATTAACGAAATAAGAATAAGCTAAAACCGGTATTAAAAAGAACACACTATATAGATATGGAGAAATATTGTTAGTAAGTTTTGCATCTCCAATAAGCATGCTTAATGTTCTTGTTATTGAATAAAGCGCTAGTACAAGAGAAACCCCATATAATGTAAAAGACAGAAATTTGTTAGGGTTTGTCTTTATATGCAACTTTTTAAATAAATTTTCAATCAAAAAATATCACCACTTTCAAAGTAAGTTTGACATGAGTCTAAAATTCATATATAATGATACTATAAAATATACAAAATTTCAATACTTTTGTAGAATAAAGTTGGTAAAAAGATAAAGGAGAAAATGAGAAAATGAAAATAATTGTAGGACTTGGTAATCCTGGAAAAGAATATGAAAAAACAAAACACAATATAGGCTTTTTATTTATTGAATTTTTAGAAAACAAGTATAATTTCTCAGTTACTAAAAAAATGTGCGATAGTCTAATTTGTGAAACAACATTTGAAGGTGAAAAGGTTGTTTTTGTAAAACCACAAACTTACATGAATTTAAGTGGAAATGCTGTGCAAAAATTAAAAAAATGGTACAAATGTGATAGCAAAGATATCATCATAATTTATGATGATATTGATATCGATTTTGAAACTATAAGATTCAGAGCGACAGGGAGTGGTGGAAGCCATAATGGAATGAAAAATATAATAGAATGTTTAAATACAAAAGATATTCCAAGAATAAGAGTGGGAATAGGTGGATTAAGGCATCCAAATGATGATTTAAAAGATTTTGTATTAAGCAGATTTAATAAAGAGCAGTTAGAAAAGCTACAAAATACATTTGAGAATGTAGAAGAAAAGTTAAAAGAATTTGTTTGTAACAAAAATTAAAACTAGTAGAATACAATCTACTAGTTTTTTCCTGTTGAGCCAAAGCCATTTGCTCCCCTTTGAGTTTCATTTAAATTTTCAACCTCTTCAAATTCTACTTCCAAGTAAGGCATAACTACAACTTGTGCAATTCTTTCACCATGTTTTATAATTCTATCCTCATTAGAATCATTATATAAAGGAACCATGTATTCTCCACGGTAGTCAGAATCAATAACACCAGTACAATTGGCTGGGCGTAATCCTTGCTTTGATGCAGCACCACTTCTAGCAAATATTGCACTATAATAACCTTCAGGAATTTCAAGAGCAATTCCTGTGTGTATCATTTGATTTGTTTTAGGCTTTATTATTATTTCCTCATTTTCATCCATACACGAATATAGGTCGTATCCAGCTGCTTGAGTAGTACCACGTGTAGGAATAATTGCATTATTTTTTACTTTCTTTAATTTTATTTTCATAACATTCACCGAGAATGAATATATCATATATTTTTCATTTTGTAAATTATTGTAGAAAAAATATAAAAAAATACAAAAATCATATGCAAATGTTGACTTTCTATAAAAAAAATGTTAAAATAATTAAGTATTCCGCACAGACTGGGTTAAAAAGAACTTATTTTTTAGTCACCTTAATGGCGAGAACAAGTTAGAATAAGGAGGAGTAAAATGTACGCAATCGTTGAAATTAGTGGAAAACAGTACAAAGTGCAAGAAGGAGATATCGTTTTTGTTGATAGATTAGAAAACGTTGAAGAAGGTAGCGAAGTTACTTTTGATAAAGTTTTATTCGTAAACAAAGATGGAAAGATTTCTATCGGTACAGATACTGTTAAAAATGCTAAAGTAAAAGCTAGTGTAGTTGGACATGGAAAAGCTAAAAAAGTAATTGTTTACAAATACAAAGCTAAGAAAAATGAAAGAAAAACTAGAGGACATAGACAACCATATACAAAAATTCAAATAGAAAAAATAACAACAACTGCACCAAGAGCAAAAAAAGCTGACGCTGAAAAAGAAGAAAGCAAAGAAGCTTAATTTAAATTTTAAAATAAAAAACGAAAAGGAGTGAGTTAAATGGCACATAAAAAGGGCGGCGGCTCTACAAAAAATGGTAGAGATAGTGAGTCAAAGAGACTTGGAGCCAAAAGAGCAGATGGACAATTCGTTCTAGCAGGAAATATTTTATATAGACAAAGAGGAACAAAAATACATCCAGGTACTAATGTAGGTATTGGTAAAGATGATACTTTATATGCATTAGTTGATGGTATTGTTAAATTCGAAAGAAAAGGTAGAGACGACAAAAAAGTTAGTGTTTACCCAGAAGCTGAATAATTGTAAATTTAAAAGGACACAATTTTATATTGTGTCCTTTTTTTTCAACATTTCTTCCTTGACTTCATATGATATAATATAAGGGTATTTTGTGAAATAAAATGTTTAATAACATATTTGAAAGTTAGGGGGATACTAATGAAACGGAAAAAAGAATTTGGAGGAATTACCTTAATAGTTATAATAAGTATAGTGGTGTATATATTCTTTGAGATTAAAGATATTGTTATAGTAATGGAACAGTGTACAAATGATTTATTCAATAATTATACAATTAATTTTGTTCTTAAAAACATTACTATAATTGCTATATATATAACATTCTGTTATTTTATAAAAAAAAGAATAGAAGACCAAGTATTTATTGATGAATTGACTGAAATTGGCAATAGGAGAAAATTTTTTCGTGATTGTCATAAATGTTACAAAAGAAAAGAGAAAATAAAGATATGTTTTATTGATCTAAATGATTTTAAAAGTATTAACGATACATACGGTCATTTAAACGGCGATAGACTTTTAAAAGAATTTGGACTTACACTCAAAAACGTTCAAGAATTATATGATGTAAAGGCATACAGATATGCAGGCGATGAATTTATATTATTATCTCAAAACAATTTAACAGCTAATGAACTTGAAGAAATAGTAGAATTCTTAGAAGAAAAAAAGTATTTGATTGATAAGAAAAAAACGATAAACGTGACTTTTGCATACGGCATAATTGAATCCTCAGAGTGCAAAAATATTGAAGAATTAATAAAAATATCTGATGATCGCATGTACCATGATAAAAGACGCATCAAAAGAAGAAAAGAAATGAATATAGAAAACAAAAGTGAAATTTAAGAGAAAAATTAAACTCGGAAGAGAAAAGAAAAATAAACACAAAATGAATAAATAAAAAGAAGAAAGCTTAGCTTTCTTCTTTTTTTGTAGTAATCTTGGCAGTTAATTAAGAATGTTAGGGAATAATTAGTTGTCTAAAAATTTCTTGATGAGGCCATAAGGACCGATTCTGTGAACCATGTTTCTCTCTAAGATTGAAACTGATTTTGCAGAGGTCTCTTCCTCAACTTTAGTCTTATAAATTTCTCTTACCTTATATTCACCGTGGTTTATAAGGACTGTCTGAGGTCTCTCAAATTGGTTGATGAATCTGATGTTTTGGTCTGCTTTTCCGTGGGATGAAAACTCGCCAGTAATTTTTGTAATGGCTTTCTTTTTGAATGTAGTGCCGTCGCAAAGCGTGATTTCTTCGTCATATTCAGCATCTAATATCTTCCTTCCAAGTGAACACTTAGAAACGTATCCAGAAAACTGAATTAAACATTTCTTTTGTGCTGTAAAGTATGGAAGATATAACTTAGAAGGTCCCCAGCCTCCCATACCAGAAGTGGTAAGGATAATTTTTTGCTCTCTCATATTCATAAGAGAAAGTCTCATAGTCTGATCGGTTACAAAATTAAAGTTTTCAGGTGTAAAGTCCCTAGCATTACTTAAGAACATGTGAGAGTTGCGTCTGTATATTTGAGTATACTTTATTGCCAGTTCACCATCAAGATAAATAGGAATCTTCTTGCTTAAAGCTCCTTTATCCTGATATCTTTTTAACATCAGCATTATAAGCTGGGCTCTCTCAAAAGCAAATACCGGAACGATAACAGAGTATCCATTCAAGATAGCATTGCATATATTGTCTTCAAATGTTTTTTCAACTTCAATTGTTTCAGTTGAACCATATGTGGATTCCTGGATTATTGTTGTTGGTTCTTTAAGAAGGCTAGCTGGTAATTTTCTTGTGTTGAAGAAATAATTAGTTTCATTATAGTCTCCTGAAAATTCTAAATTTATCGGAGCTTTACCGCCGTATGTTAGCCTTATTGTAACTATTGAGGCACCGGCAATATGCGCATTCTTTGCAAGTGATACCCGCACATGTTTTGCTGGATTGAAAGATTTGTAGAAATCTACAGGTGTTATAAGAGAAAAAGTATTTTCCAAATCTTTTTCATCGAATAAAGGTTTTACTTTGGTATTTTGCTCAAGAATTTTGAGGGTATTCTCAAGAGCTGGTCTTATCAGTTCAGCGCCGAAACTTGAAATGTAGATAGGTCCTTTAAATCCGTTCTTTACGAGCATTGGGAAACGTCCACAATGATCAATATGAGTATGTGTGCAAATTGCAAACTCATATTCGCTTAAATCCTCATTTGTTTTCAGGCCCAGTGATGAGTTTAACTTGTCATATTTTTCTTCCTGAAAAAGTCCACAATCGATAATAAACTTTAAAGTATTTTCGTTTGTAAACCGAGCTGTGCAAAGAAAAAGAGAACCAGTTACTTCTGCGTGAAGAGCCTTTAGATCGACAAACATGTCATTTTTTTTCATAGACTAATCTCCTTTTTACAAATTTACTTTATTAGTTAACAAAGTATAAAAGGTCTACACAGAAATTATATCATATTATTCATTAAAAGTCAAAAATGGTAGAAATATATACATTAAAAAGTTGCTAATTTTTATACGTTATTATAAAATTATAAATTGTAAGGGGGTATATGTATGAAATTAAAGAAAAAAATAATATTAGCTTTTTTGATGATAATAATATTAGGTTACTTTGGAAAGTCAAATGAAATTAAAGCAGCCGCGGAAAACTTTAATAACTTCTTATTTGTAGAAGATTCACAAATTCATGGATTAAAAGAAAAATTAAACCGACTTGGAAAAAATATT